>CAYGPY010000004.1:14586-33788 GCA_964351765.1 uncultured Vampirovibrionales bacterium | reverse complement strand
CGATATAAGTTGCCTGATACATTGGATTTGATGGTTATTTGTGTGGAAGCCGGTCTTGGCTTGGATGCCACGATTAACCGCGTTGCACGTGAAACTGAAGATATGGCGCCTTTCATTTCGCAGGAATATCGTCGCCTTAACTTGGAGCTCAATGCGGGTATTCCTCGAATAGAGGCATTTCAAAATTTAGGTAAACGAAGTGGTGTGGATGAAATGCGCTCACTCTGTGCGTTAATTATTCAGAGTGATAAGTTAGGTACAAGTATTTCTGAGACACTCCGAATTTCAGCTGATGATATGCGTGTACGGCGTCGGCAGCGTGCTGAAGAATTGGCTTCTAAAGCCAGTATTAAGATGACCTTTCCTCTGGTGTTATTGATTTTTCCACCTTTGTTTATTGTGCTGTTGGGGCCAACGGTTATCAAGGCTATCGATACATTTAGCTAGCGTGTTTATGGCCAGATGTGAATCTGTTTTGTTAAGGTCTTTTTTGCAGCACTTTTTAGTTAGAATAGGCACATGTCTTTTTTAACACATCATCATTTACGCTTAACTCACCATGCTGTACCAATAGCATTGCCACACAATGGTAATTTAGTAGACGCACGTGGTCAGGAGCTGAAAATTATTCAGCTCTCGGATCTCCATTTTTATGAGCACTCTGATGATGCGTATTTTAATGAGGTTGTTTCCCTTGTTAACGAGCAAGAACCTGATGTCATCGCACTCACCGGTGATTTTATTCACCATGGGTCGGCGTATTTATCGGTGGCTCGGCAATACCTGTCTCAGTTAAAAGCACGTCATTTAAAAGTGGCCGTGCTGGGCAATCACGATTATAACGATCATGCACGTGGGGCATCTGTAACGACGTTACTCAACGAGATGGATTATCAGGTGTTGACCAATGATGCTCTTTATTTAGATCTGTATGGGGGTATTTATTTTGCTGGGGTGGACGATTTGTGGTGTGGTCAACCCAATATTGATAAGGCGTTAAGTTCGATTGATTCAGACGAAAAGCCGATTGTGATGTTATCGCATAATCCGTTGTTGTTTGACCCTATTGCGATGTACCCCACACATAACGTGGACTTAGTACTATCTGGGCACACTCATGCTGGGCATGTGTATTTACCGTTTTTAAAACCCATTTACGATCATTTCTTTCAAATGAAATACCGCTATGGCACGTTTGATAAAAATAATACCCGACTTTATGTGACTAGTGGTATTGGTGGTGCGGCTTATTACTATAAAAAAGAAGGTATCAAAAAAGGCTTGCCCCCATTTCGATTTAATACTTATCCTGAAGTGGTGCTGCATACCTTACAGTGTTAAAGGCTTGGATTGACCGGTGTGTCTTGAGCGGACGCGCGTTGCGTGGAACGACCACTAAATCCGAGATAGGCTATTAAAAAGACAGCTGAGAAAAGAGCAATAATGATCTTAATCGCTGGTGAAATAGCGTCATTAAGAGAGACTAATCCTTCAATTAGTCCGGCAATAACAAGCAACGGAATGCATCCCAGCATTAACGTTAAAGCGTCGTTTGCGTTGGTTTTAACAGCATCCCAACGTGAGCTGTCCCCAGGGAATACCATTGCCGTACCGATCACCATACCGGCCCCGCCGGCAATAAAAATGGTTACCAACTCAATCACACCGTGTGCCATCACAAAAAACAGTAGCCGATTTCCGAGCCCGTATTGGTAACAAACCTGAAGAGGGCCTCCAAAGGCAAACAGGCCGTTATAGGCCATCATCACCAAAGCCCCAATGCCAAAAAAGATACCACCAGCAAAGGCGTTGAGTGCGACACGGATATTGTTTTGCATTAGTAACGTGGATTCAGAGGCGGCTGCGCTCTTTAAATCAACCCAAAGCGTTCCGTTTTTAAGTTGTTCAATAACACTGACGGGTAAGAAAAAACGTTCTGTGTCCGGGTCGATGTAGATCGTGATCATTGCTAAAATACTAAAAATGAGAAATACAAAGAAAGCTAACCCAATCAAGATGCTGTGTTTTCGAAATGTTTGAGGGAAGCGCTCTAAAATAAAATGGCTAATGCTGGATAAATGTGTGGGTGGGCTTTGATGAATTAAAGCATGCGTACGTTGGCATAAGTTGTTTAGGTAGGGTGTCGTTTGTTTATAGTCATCACGAGTTTGGCTGCGAGCTAAATCAATGAGTGTGGCTCGGTAGAGTTGGCCAAGTCGATAAAGTTCAATCTGATTTAATCGTTGTGTGGAATGCCGAGCCTTATGTAGAAGTTGTTCGAGTTCATACCACTGTTTGTCTTGTTCATTAAGCCATTGATTCCACTGCTGAAATGTTTTTGCTTGCCGATAGGTGGCACGAATTGTGCCACGGGTTGTGTGTATTGGATTGTTTGATGATAGGTCGGCAGACACATTTTCGCTCTTTTTTTATGTAGAAGGTTTTATTATCACAATGATAAGCCAATTAAGTACCTTAATGTACACAAGGTCCTCTATAAAGATTATACTGGTTATAGATGGTTTAGTGCGCTTTGTTCTATCTTGTTTCGAATGATGGTAGGCAGAAACGGAGACGATGGAATCTCGATTACAATCTCGTGTGATTATTGAAACGGCTGATAATATTGATATTGATATGGAGCTCGCCGGTGTATCAAGTCGTATCTTAGCGTTTATGCTGGATATATTATTGATGGTTCTGTTTATGTTGCTTTCAATGGTTTTGGCGAGTTTAATATTGCGTTTTAATTCCGAAGCGTTTAAAACCGTAGTGCCCTTGATGTTGTTTGTCATCTTTTTTTCATTCCATTTTTTACAAGAATGGCTTTGGAAAGGCAAGACGGTGGGAAAATATTTATTCCGTATTCGGGTTATGAGTTTAAATGGTCAGCCTATTGGTTTTTGGGAGGCCGTGGGACGTAATTTGATGCGTATTGTAGATGTATATTTGAGTGGTATTGGCTTGGTTCCGATGTTGATTTCACCCACAGAGAGACGATTTGGCGATTTTTTAGTGGGCACGGTTGTGGTGAACGAGCACAAAGAAAAAGTACGTCCTTACGGTACGCAGCTTCAATCGAGCGCGTCACAAAATGCACAGGTCGATACCTTACAAGAAGCCTTGTCCGCCTCATTGTCGTTGCAAGAGCTGTTCTTGCTGCGTGATTTTTTAGCACGACGCCTTGAGTTGTTTATTTCTTCTCGTAAAGGATTGACACGTATCTTAGAACATTATTTTTTAGTTCGATACCCCTCTTCCGTAAAAGAAGATTTTGAAAATTATTTGGGTCTACGTTCTGTGGAAAACGTGTCTGAGTCTAAAAAATCACCAGATATATTGAAATTGTTTTATAGAAAAATTGTGGGTGTTACAACACTAGCCTCACAAGCAAAGCCTTCAGAATAAATTAAAAGCCAGAACCCTACGGCTAAGATTCTGGCTTTTATATTTTTTATAGTGATATTAAATCGTGAAGCTTTTTAGTCTTCCAGCGTCGAGGTGTCGCCTTCGGGTAAACCTAGTTCACGAGATTTTAATAAACGTCGCATGATTTTACCGCTTCGGGTTTTCGGCAATCCTGGTAGGCATTCAATCTCTCTTGGGTACGCGTGTGCGGCTAAACGATTGCGAACAAACAATTTAATGTCTTGCATCAGTTCGTCATTTTCTTCGTAGCCTTCTTTTAAAGAGATAAACGCTTTTACGATTTCTAGGCGCTCTTTATCGGGCTTTCCAATCACACCTGCTTCAGCTACAGCAGGGTGTTCCACTAAGGCACTCTCCACTTCAAAAGGACCAACCAAGTGACCTGCGGTGTTAATCACATCATCGGCACGACCAATAAACCAGTAGTACCCATCTTTGTCTCGTTTTGCTCTGTCACCTGTTAGATACCAGCCATTACGAAAACGAGAGTCATACATCTCCTCACGCTGCCAGTACGTTCTAAAAAACGAAGGTGAATCTGGGCGTAAAGCCAAATGGCCTTCTTGCCCATCAGGTAGAGGATGACCATCCTCATCAATAATGCCCGCAGTAATTCCAGGAAACGGTCTGCCCATTGAGCCTGGTTTTACGTCCATACACGGATAGTTACAGATGTGCATCGAGCCTGTTTCGGTTTGCCACCACGTGTCGTGAAACACTTTTCCGTAAACATCTTTCGCCCAAACAACGGCTTCAGGGTTCAGTGGTTCTCCCACACTGCACAAGTGCCTTAATGCAGACAGATCGTAATTTTTGATGACCTCATCGCCTGCTTTCATCAACATCCGAATGGCAGTGGGGGCGGTGTACCACATCGATATTTTATAGTCTTGGAGTGTTTGATACCAGTCTTCGGCTTTAAATCCGCCTTCAACCATCAGTTGGGTCACACCCAAAGACCACGGTCCAAACATCCCGTAGGAGGTGCCTGTCACCCAGCCCGGATCGGCCGTACACCAATATACATCATCTGGTTTTAAGTCTAAAATGTATTTAGCCGTGGCATATTGCGCCGTAATGGCATTGTGGCGATGCACCGCGCCTTTAGGTTTGCCGGTGGTACCAGAGGTGTAATGAATAATAGAGTAGTCATCAGGCGTGGTGTCAACAACGTTAAACTCGGTCGACGCCGTCTTCATTGCTGGGTGATACGCTGATTCATTACTACCAAGGCCATCAATATCATCACCGTTTTTATCAATGACAATCACGTGCTCAAGAGCGGGTAAATCGTTTTTTATCTCATCGAGTCTTGGTTTTAGTGTGGTGCTTGTAATGATGTATCGAGCACCGCTGTCTTCTAGACGGTCTTTAATGGCTTCAGGGCCAAAGGCGGAAAACAAGGGGCCGACCACACCACCACATTTTAAGGCACCAAAGAGCGTGACAAAAATTTCGGGAATACGTTCTAAATAAATAAAGACACGGTCGCCTTTCTTTACTCCTAAATCAGAGAGTACATTGGCAAAGCGGTTGGTTTCTTCTTTGAGCTCATTAAAGGTAAAGCGTTTCTCGCTGCCATCGGCCCCTTTCCAAATTAAAGCTGTTTTTTCCATTACCGCTTCAGGGTGATTATCAAGGCAGATACTGGCCTTATTAATATGAGAAGCATTGTGAATATTGAGCTCTTTGGCCATGTCATCCCAATTAAAGGACTTGCACATGGAGTCATAGTCGGCCATATTGGCTGATGAAGATGCGTTTGCATCTTGTTTAATGGTGGCGTAGCCCAATTCATTCTCACACGCAGCATCGCTCGTATTGGTCGTTGGTGTCATCACAGTTCCCCTCAGTCTTTTTAAAATTAAGACAAATAAAATTTAACGATACGCTTATTATATCCAAAGCACTGCTATCAAGCAAAAAATAATCATTAGGCTCAAATTTTAGGATGGCAGCGATAATGTAAGGGCGTGTTGCGCGATTCGTTAACAAAATGTAATCTCTGCGAATAACTCCTTAAAGATAGATTCAGTAAGGGTTTCAACGTTTTTTTTGGGTTGTTTTGAAATGCTGTTCCTACAAATGTATTGCATGGAAACCTTGATGCGGTACATTTTACGGAGGCAGTAGTATAAAGGGTAACGTTCCAATGTCGCTTTCATTGGTACTGTCGAGGCAATAATTTATAGAGAATACAATTTAATTTTGTTCAGTATATTAGTGAGAAATAGGGCAATAATATAAGATTCCTTGTGGGTATATACCTGCATTGATGTTGGAATTTTGATTGGCGCTCTCTAAACATTAAGGGGTCACCTTTTCTTATGAACGTTAATTTTTCAGCTGTTTCACCCTATGGCGTTAGAAAGCCACAACAAGTTCAAAAACACGTTGCTCAGCAATCAAACCAAGTTCATTTTGGTAATGACGAGCCAGACCAGCCTGAGTTGATGACTTCTCAGGAAATTATGGCTAAGCTTAAGACGTCGGCCAAAGAGGTTGACTATTGGATGGCTGCAGCCGATAAAAAAGCGGCTGAATTAAACCAGCCGACTGATTTAAACCATTTTGCGGCTGCGGTTTATTCGCAAGCTAGCTTGCTTAAAAAATTCCCATCGGCTTTGCATAAGCCTGATCCTAATTCCAAAGGCCGTGACGTTCTGATTCAAGCATCAGCCAATGCCTTGTTACCGCAGAGCTTGCGTAGTCAGTCACTAACGAAACCCGCTGATATGGCTGACATTTTGATTACTTCCAGTAGTCAAGTGATGCAGCAATTACGTGACCATAATTTTGAGTCGCGTGAAGACGGTGAACTTGTTTTTACACCAGAATTACGTTTGTTGTTTACAAAATTCTTTGAAGCCAATCCTGAGGGTGCGGATACGCGTAAGTTCTTTGAGTTCTTGCGTGACACTGTTTCAAAAGACAGATCATTGCCTGCGCATCACCAAAAAATTGGTAATATTATGAGCTTGACTGTTGAAGCGGGTAAGAACTTTAAGCCGACAGTTACGGTATCTAAAGCACGTAAGCAAGGTAATAATACAAAAGATTTTCAGAATCGTTTAGAGGAGCTAAAAGCTGCTGGTGAAATCCCAGCCGATGTAGCTGAAAATGTTCAAGCGATTATTAGTAAAGGTCTTGGCGGTGGTATTTTAGGTGGTGATACGGTTAAGAATCGTTTGAACTACTTCTTGTTTGACTATCCTTGGACCCGTACTGAAGTGAACATGAACACGACTGACGTGCGTGATGTTTTGGAAGAAGAACATAGCGGTATGGGTGAAGTAAAAGACCGTATTGTTGAATTTATGGCGGTTGAAAACCACTTGCGCTCAGTAGGGCGTCGTGGTTCGGGTAATGTTCTTATTTTAGTGGGCCCTCCAGGTGTGGGTAAATCTACCATCGCTAAATCCATTGCTAAGGCAACAGGGCGTAAGTTCTCTGAAATGCCGGTGGGTGGTGTGAATGATCCAAATAAAATTAGTGGTCACAAATCAACGTATGTAGGCTCCTCACCAGGTGGCATCCATAAAGCGATGACCACAGCTGGTTCAAAGAACCCACTGATCCTTGTGGATGAAGTGGATAAAATGGGCGGCGGCGGTGGCGCTGGCCGAGGTGGTAACCCAGTTGATGTGTTGCTAAAAGCCTTTGAAACCAGCACCAACGATAACTTTGAAGATAACTATCTTGAATCCGATCTGCCAATGGATCTCTCTGAAGTCCTTTGGGTACTGACAGCAAACTACAAAGAGCAAATCCCTGAAGCGATTTTAAGTCGTGGTGAAGTGATTGATCTAGCGGGTTACTTAACTGAACAGAAAATGGATATTGCTAACAAGCATTTATTGCGTAGAACAGCGGATCAATTTGCCTTGGATACAGATCAGCTTCAGTTTACCGATGATGCGTTGAAGTTAGTTATTGAACGCTATGCTCCTGAAGCAGGTGTACGTCGTTTAGATCAAAAGATTAGAAAGTTTGCATCTCAAATCATTCTACGCTTACAAGCCGGTGATGAGTTACCAGAAGTGATCGATGTTGATTTTGTTGAGAAAATCTTGAAACGTCCCGATTTAAAAACACGAGGCGAGTCACGTGAGGATTTTGAAGAACGTGTGGCGATGTTGAATAACGACGGCCTCTTTTCTGAAGTTCAATACAAAGGCTTACAGAAACTCGTCAGTAAAATGGGGCGTAGCGGTGTTGATGGCCGTGACCCAGATGCCGATAAATTAAAAGAACGCTTGAATGTGGCGTTGTTTGATATGCCTTGGACAGCCACTGAAACCGAGCAAGATATTAACGTGGCGGCTGCAAAACTTGAAGAAACTCACTACGGAATGGATGAAGCCAAGAAGAAAATCATTCAGTTCTTACGTGCTGATAACCGGATGCGCGCAGCCGGTAAGGGTGGAAAACGTAAGGTATTATTCCTAAATGGCCCTGCGGGTACGGGTAAAACAACACTGGGTGAATCAGTAGCGAACGCAACCGGCCGTCGATTTGCTAAAGTTGCCTTAGGCGGTATGAAAGATGAGAAAGCACTTCGAGGTCATTCATCAACATACATCGGAGCCATTAAAGGTCGTATTGCAGAGGCTTTGGTTGAAGCTGGATCCACCAACCCCGTAATCGTGTTGGATGAAATTGAAAAGGCCGACTCGGAAGCCGTTTATGCAGCTTTACTTGAGATTTTGGATCCAAACCAAAATCATGCCTTTGTGGATCAGTACATTGGACCCGAAGTGCCAATTGACTTATCCAATGTCTTATTTATTACAACGGGTAATGGTTACGGAAATATTACCGAACCTGTTTATAACCGTATTGAAGAAGTCTCAGTGGAACCTTATGATCAGGAAGAGAAAGTCGGCATTGCTCAGAATTATATCCTGCCTCGAATTAGAGACAACTATGTGCTTGATGATGAACAATTAAGATTTACGGATGACGCTATTGAATTGATTGTTAAGCAACATGCGTTTATGGAGGGTGGCGTTCGAATTTTAGAACAAGTGCTTACTTCAGTTGCGGATGAAATTGTTGATCGTCTTGAGAGCGATTCAAGTTATCAGCCTCCGGTCGTTACCGCTGAGTTGGTTGGTGAATTGGCTGGACCTCCTAAAGCGATTAAAGAAGAGTTTTTAACGGAACCAATGGTAGGCCGAACCAATGGTTTGGCTGTTACTGGTGGTGGTAGTGGTGGTGCAGTCTTTCCGCTATTGGCTTCACTGATTAAAACCAATACAGAAAGTGAAACACATCCGGGTGTGATTAAGCTTGCCGATGGTTTTCCAAGTGGAAAAATGGAACAAGATTCACAAGAATCCGCGAAATGGGCATTTCACGTTGCTAGAAAACTAGCCAAAGAAGAATTTGGTGTTAGTACTCAAGGTAAGGTTCTGGAAGTGGCTGTAGCCCCTGAACGTGGTACACCGGGTATGGGTGGTGACTCTGCGGGTGCTGCTTTTACAACCACTGTACTTAGTGCCTTGACTGACCGAAAGGTTCGTTCTGATGTTGCAATGACGGGTACCATTACTATTCAAGGTCACGTAAAAGCCATTGGTGGCGAGAAGCAGAAGATTCGTGGTGCACTGGATAAGGATATGAAAGTGGTCTTTATTCCAACTGAAGTAATGCCGATGTTGGATAAGTTCCCAACGCGCCTCATGGATCGGATTAAACCAATGACGATGACTGAGTTTAAAGCCAACGTGGCTCGCAATGGTGGTGAGTACAAACCTGAGGATCCAAGTGATACGCGTATGGCTGTTGTTGGTGCCTTTGAAGTTCGTGACATCATTGACTATGCGTTGATGCCTGCTGAAGGCCAAGCACA
Source organism: uncultured Vampirovibrionales bacterium (assembly GCA_964351765.1). Classification (GTDB taxonomy): domain Bacteria; phylum Cyanobacteriota; class Vampirovibrionia; order Vampirovibrionales; family Vampirovibrionaceae; genus CAYGPY01. The sequence continues at coordinate 24,505 of CAYGPY010000004.1, read as the reverse complement.
ATTGGTTACACCACCCGTATCCGATCAACCAATTCAGTTTGGTCACCGACTGAACTTGGTGTCGTAACTCAAAATATAATTTTACATTGCTTTTCTATAAAGCAGCTGATAAACAGGTTGTACACCGCCAAGGATGGCACCGTACAACCTTTTTTTTGCTTGGAATAGCACTGTGTTTCATGGATTAGTCACTTGTGTGATGCCAAGGTCAGTCTGATTGTGGTGTGATAGAGTGACTGTGTATCGATTTTAATTGCCTTCGGAACTTATCCGTTTGCTTTGGGTCTGAGAGATCAGCAAGTTTTATAAAGTTCAATATTATTTTTGCTCAATACTTTATTTGAGTCATCACGTTTATTTTTTAACCTCTAGGAGATAGTTATATTATGAATTTATTTTCTCGACGTTCCACGTCATTCAAGCGTAAAGCTTGGGCACCTGCTGTGGCAGCCACGCTAAGTGTGTTGATTGGGGTGCTGCCATTGGCTACATCACAGTTACAGGCGCGCACCACCAGTAACGAAAATCCTGAGTTGACGATTTATAATCATAACTTTGCTCTCGTTAAAGATTATCAGACCTTGAATTTAAAAGTAGGTAAAAACCACATCGAATTGGATAGTGTTGCGGCCTTGATTGACCCAACCAGCGTAAATCTAAAATCGATTACCGCACCACAAGCCGTATCGGTGGATGAGCAGAACTTTCGCTATGACTTGATTAACAAAGCCAATATCTTGGATCAGATGGTCGGTAAATCCATTCGCTTTAGAAAAGATGACGTGGTGCAAGAAGGTATTTTACTGAATCCGGTTACCAATTATGTGCGCCGTAATTATTCGGGCTATGGCAGTAATAACTACAGCAAGCAGAACACACAAAGTTTTGCCATTAAAACCAGTGACGGCATTTTACTAACCACGCTCGACGATATTATTATTGATAAACTCCCTGAGGGCTTGTACCCACGTCCAACATTAGTCTGGGATCTGTATAGTGATAAAGCCGGTAGCCATAAAACAGAAGTGAGCTATCTCACCGACGGCATTAAATGGAGCACGGATTATGTTGCTGTTGTGAGTGATAATGACGATCGCTTAGACATCACCGGTTGGGTATCACTTGATAATCAATCTGGTACAACGTACCCACAAGCCAAGCTAAAATTGGTTGCGGGTGAAGTGCGAAAGCTTCAGAATCATGGTGGGGGTAGAGACTACGCCGAAGATATGATGGTGATGAAATCCAGTGCGCCACGTGCGGCTCGCAATGAATTTAAAGAAGAGAGTTTGTTTGAGTATCACTTGTACACACTGAACAACCCCACCACGGTGCGTAATAACGAAACCAAACAATTGGCTTTAGTAACAGCGCAAAGTGTTCCTGTTAAGAAGCAGTACCTCTTTGATCCGGGTCGTTCGGTTTATTACTCGTGGCGTTCAAGTGGGCGTCATTATAAACCGGGCCGCTCTTCAGACACCAAGCAAGTAAAAATTAATACCATTCTGACTTTAAAGAACAGTAAGTCCAACAACTTGGGTGTGCCGATGCCAAAAGGAAAAGTGCGTGTCAGTAAGAAAGATTCTTCAGGATCACTGCAATTTATTGGTGAAGACTGGGTCGATCACACACCAGTCGATGAGAACATCGATCTGTATTTGGGCGATGCCTTTGATATTGTGGGTGAGCGTAAGCGCACCAGCTACAGTAAAACGGGCAATGGTCATGAAGAAACGTATACCGTGACACTGCGTAATCATAAAAAATCGGCTATTACTGTTGACGTGATCGATCACTTTTATGGTGATTGGAAACTAACAAACAACAGTCATAAATTTAGCAAAGAAGATGCGCAAACCATCAAGATGCCTGTTAAAGTGGGTGCTGGTGGTCAAGCCAATGTGACCTATACGGTGAAGGTAACGAATCGTTAGATCGTTATAAATAACGAAATGCATCGACTTGAAAAATAAAAACCACATTAAAACCCCCCGGTACCTTTTAGGTATCGGGGGTTATGTTTGGTGGCTAGAACAAACAGAAAAGAGAATAGAAATAATTTAAATTTAATAAGAGGTTGTTTAAAACCTGGGTTGCTGTTGCTGCTTTTGGGCTCTTTGAGCCATGAGCACTTGTGCTTGACCATAGAGTGACTGTGCTTTTGCGGCAACCGACATATCAGCACTCGATGGATCCATTGGGGCGAGAGCGGCATCACGAATAGTTTGATAAGCTTGTAAGTTGCCTTCAGGGTTACTGGCGTCAATGGGTGGAATACTCACTGGAACACTGCCACCGGTTGGCATGCCGTCAGCACCAAACTGAATAGAGATACCTCCACCATAAGGTCCCGCTGCATTTGCGTGGGCTTGCTCGTGTCCCATAATGTGGCTCACGGCTGTGTCAATTTGTTGTTGGCGTTGTGCTTGAGCCGCATTACTTGTGTCAGCCTGACTGACAGGTTGCTGTGCTGAAGGATTGTGAGCAGGGTTGATACTACTGCTGGAGTTTCCGTAGGGCTGGTGCGCACGGCCCACTAAAGAGCCGTGCCCAATCCCTCCCCCTCGATTGGAGTCTTGAGATGCGTTTGCCTGACCCGATGCTAACCCAGCCATGGGGGCTTGGCCAGCAAAGCCGGGTTGTGTTGCCGCAGCACGTTGTTGTTGCTGACGGAACTGAAGTCGGTTGATGGGGTTGAGTCGTAACATAGTAAGATGGTCTCCCGAAAACACAATGGTTTATCGTGTTTTCCTGCTCTTTCGTTATGGCAATGAAACGGTCTGAAAAATAATCTAACCTAGTGGGGAGAAATAGATGCCCTGTTTAATATGAAACGTTGAATTAATTTCACTATATTTATGAAACTCACTTGAATTTGAATTGATAATATTCATTGTATAGCTTTGTGATGGTTTCGTACAGAAATATGACAGACTGTCTCGATGCTTATTTTTTAATTGTTAAAACTATATTTGCTTCTTTTACTCCCCTTCTCTAGACTGACCTCCCTTGAACCCTCTATCCTGAGGTACAATAGATAGGATGACAGTAAGTAATACAACTAAAGAAACCAAACCCAGCGCGCCATCGAATCAAAGCGATGGAACGACTGACGCGCCGTTGGTACGTCTTGATAAGGTAAGTAAACACTTCCCCATCCATCGTGGTTTTTTTAACCGCCAAGTGGGTTCGGTGCAGGCTGTTAATAATATTTCACTTAATATCTATACGGGTGAAACACTCGGTGTTGTGGGCGAGTCGGGTTGTGGTAAATCCACACTGGGTCGTACCATACTGCAGTTGTTACGCCCAACCCAAGGCGAAGTCTATCTTGAAGAGGATGCCTTGAGTGTGAAGTCCGGGGATGAGTTGCGTCCTTTGCGTCGTAATATGCAGATGGTGTTTCAAAATCCGTATTCAAGCTTAAACCCACGGATGACGGTCGGTGACATTGTGGCTGAGCCTTTACAGGTTCATCGCTTGGCTAAAGGCCCTGCCCTTACTCAAGAAGTGTACCGTCTGCTTGAGATGGTAGGGTTACCTCAAGATGCCTATGGACGGTATCCCCACGAATTTTCGGGTGGGCAACGTCAGCGGATTGGTATTGCGCGTGCCTTAGCCCTAAAGCCTAAATTTATTGTGGCCGATGAACCGGTATCGGCTCTTGATGTGTCGGTACAAGCCCAAATTTTGAATTTATTGGATGACTTAAAGAGTCAGTTGAATCTGACCTATATGTTTATTGCACACAACTTGAGTGTGGTGGAATACATCAGCGACCGTGTGGCAGTGATGTATTTAGGAAGTATTGTGGAGTTGGCACCCTCAAAACAGCTGTATGATAAGCCATTACACCCCTACACACAGGCATTATTATCCGCGGTTCCCGTGCCCGATCCGGATTTTGATACCAGCCATCGTATTTTATTAGAGGGTGATTTGCCTAGTCCTAGTGACCCACCGTCAGGATGTCGTTTTCATACACGATGCCCCTACGTCACCGATGTCTGTAAAACAGACGTGCCACCAGCCTATATTGATGGCGTTGGTGTGGATAATGATGCCGTGATTACTCGAGAGACTCACGTGGCGTATTGTCACCACGTTGAAGCCATTCAGAACGGCGAAATAACAGCAAAATAGCTCTTAGGGTTTGTTTCAGCGGATCAATAGAGACACTTTTTTAAGAAGCTTTATTTAAGAAACCTTACGAATTACGACAATATGTAAGGGCTTTTGTGCTGGAAACTAAAGTTTTTGGTGGGAGTGACGACACGTTATTATCAGCAATAAATCTGCATCTACTCCGTCTACCGTATCTTAGTCATCATGCTCTAATGTTTACGTTGCGTGGTTTGGGCAGTTCTTTTTTGGCTGATGTATTTTTTCAAAAACATGTTTAGAAACTGAAAAAAGAAGGAATAAAATATCAGTAGGCCGTTTGAAGTGGCGAATTATATTTTGATATATAACTAAATAAGGAGTAGACCCTTGAGTCATATGTATCTAGAATCCTCTTCTGATGAGGATATGTTTGGTGACGAGATGAACAATGAGGATAGTTTTTTTGAACTTAATATGAATAATATTGAGGAAGGTGAGGGGCTTGATATGCTTTTCGAGGCGCATAACGCGTTGGGTAAGCTGCATCAAAAAACCAACCGCCGTGGCCGCGTGATGAAAAAACCACGCCGAGCCGAAAGCTGGAATTAAGCATTATTAAGGCTTGATAGCAAAAAATGAACATTTAATACACCTGAGCGTCACTGTTAGTAGTGGTTATCACGCTCAGGTGTTTTTAAATGGGTAATATAACGGTGTTTTTTAGTGAGTGTGGATGCCATAATAGTGATAGATATCGTTGTGGTTATTAGCTTAACAAGGAGCGTTTAACGTGCCGTCATTCCCCACTTCTGTTATACGAGCCCGTAAACTAGCCACCTTATTGGATGGGGCAGTGACGATTCCTGGGATTAAACAGAAGATAGGTCTAGATCCCATTATTGGCGCAATTCCCGGTTTTGGTGATATTGTAGCGCTTCTTTTAGGTGCATATCCGGTTTACGTGGCCTATGACCTTGGTTTGCCTTGGAAAATTATTGGGCGTATGGTTTTAAACATTGCCATTGATATGGGCATTAGCCTTGTGCCTGTTGGGGGCGATATTATTGATATCTTCTGGCGCTCCAACCTTCGTAATGTGGAACTGCTTGAAAAAGCATTCTTAGAATATGGTCCTTCAGAACCGATGTATGAAGCTAGCCCAGAAGATGAAGTGATTGACGTGCAGGCTGTGACGAATTAAAGAAAAAGCGTGATGTTATTTTACTTTAGTAAAATCACCAATATTGTAGATTTTTAAAATGTTGGTGAGCCCACGTAAGGGGTTTTTACCCGCACAGAATACAATCGAATCCCCACTATTTAGTAAATTTTGAGAGAAGATCGTGAATTCAGCCCATTCCATGGTCTCGTCAGTGGTATCGGCTTGGGGTGATACCAATGGGGAAACACCCCAGAGTAGACACATGCGGTTGGCAACATCTTCGTGCTGAGTAATCGCGATAATAGGACGTTGAGGTTTCACTTTTGATAACCGTTTGGCCATACTCCCTGACTCACTTAAGGCGACAATCGCCTTTACGTTCGCTTTAGTGGCCGCATAACTTGCCGAATGGGTAATGGCGTGGTGGAAGCTAGGTGATAGGCGACTACTGACTTCATGGGGACGATGACGGTCTGCCAAATGACTTTTTTCACACTCAACAATGATTTTCTGCATCATCAAAACAGCCTCAACAGGGTAGGTTCCCATGGCGGTTTCGTTGGAGAGCATCACGGCATCAGCGTGATCAAAAACGGCGTTGGCAATATCACTCACATCCGAGCGAGCCGGTTGCAGTGAATCGATCATCGATTCGAGCATCTGAGTGGCAACAATAACAGGCTTTTCATGTTGGCTAGCCAGCTCTAAAATTTGCTTTTGAATGACCGGTACACGCTCTGGTGGAAGTTCTACGCCCAAGTCACCACGGGCAATCATTAAGCCGTCAGAGGCTTCTAGAATAGCAGGTAAACATTCGACAGCTTGAGGTTTTTCGATTTTGGCGATGATAGGCGGGCACGTGTACCCACGGGACTCAACGTGCTGTTTAAGTTCATTCACATCACTGGCTTTTTGAACAAATGACAGCGCCAGATAATCGGCACCGAGTTGCACGGCTGTGATGGCATCTTCTTTATCTTTTTCTGTCAGAGGTTCAATTTCAATGGCTGAACCCGGAATGTTAATCCCTTTGCGTGCTTCAAGCAAACCGCCTTCAAGCACGGTACAAATGGCTGTGTGCTCATCCGGTTTCTTCGTTACTTTTAAGCGCATTTTACCGTCAGCAATCAGAATGGTATCGCCCTCAGCAACGGCTTTTAGCAAGGGTTCATACTTGGTGCCGATAACGGGCTGCCCTTTTTTATCAAGACCGCTTTCACGTTCCTTGCAGGTGAAGGTGACGGTGCTGCTGTTTTCAAGATGAATCGGTTTCTTGTCTTTCAGGGGACCGGTTCTAAATTTGGGGCCTTGTAAGTCGGCTAAAATGGCAATGGGCTGTCGGCGTGATTCAGCAATACCACGAATGGTTTCAACACATTTTTGATGGTCTTGTGCTGTGCCGTGAGAAAAATTGAGTCGAAAGACACTGGCACCCGCGTCAAGAAGCTTAGACACCGTCTCTGAATCGGAACTAACTGGGCCAAGTGTGGCAACAATCTTGGTTCGGTTACGCGAACTCAAATCAAAATTAGCTTTCTCAGAGGTATTGGACGTTGGTGCAGACGTGTTTGCAGACATAAATGTAGCCAGACTTTCTAGATAAATAGTGGTGTGATGAGGAGAGGATTATCCTGAATAGCCGTTCGTGAATCGGGGTCGTTGTGAGAAGAAGTAGTTTAGTAATAGTCTTCTTCGGTACGGCGATCAAAGGATTCTGTGTAGGATGTGATGATTGGGGTTGCAAGCTCAAGGGGCTCGTAATAGAGTTCGTAGTCGATAAGATGCCCAGACTTAGGGATCTGGAAAATCAAGAATCGCTCGGCCTGAATTTTAGGGTGGAGATCAAAATCTGTGGTTTCAAGAAGCTTAGATTTGTTTTCATCGCCAAATACTTTGCCAAACTCAATCAGCATTCGTTTTTGAATGGGGAGTGAGTACCGATCTTCTTCAATGTCGGTATCAAGGCGAACAAAGAAGTCCTCAGGATCAATATCCATCGACTCATTGGTTGCGTTAGTCATTACAATGTTAAGGACAACAAACTGACCGTCTGCCTGGTTTTTCCCAATCTCAGTATATTGATAGACATTGGGAATATCTAAAATAAGTTGTTCTTCAGCCGGAATATCCAGATTTTTCTTTTTCTCTCCACAACCAGAAAGTAATGGTGTTAGAACGAGAACAACCAACAAGAGGAGGCTTAGTTTTTTTAGAAATGAGTTCATTAAGGGATCCTTAAGCATAATCACTCTCATGTATCATAATTTGTATTCGGCAATCCATTTGGATTGATTGAGTAATTACTCTCCTATTGTAACAAACCTTCAGCTTGTTTTGGTATGAGCCACACCGGTTAATTGCGAAATCCGATCAATCCCGTTATCAAGGCAGTACGCTGCAAGCGTATCGGTGATCTCTTTAAAGACCATAGGATGGCGGAAACAGCTTGTTCCGACCTGAACCAACGAGGCGCCAGCCATCATAAATTCAATCACATCATCGGCAGAACCAATGCCCCCAACGGCCATAATGGGTATTTCAGGAAAATAGTGATGCAATTGCCACACGTGGTGCATTGCAACAGGTTTAACACCAGGGCCACTGTAACCCCCTGAGCCACGGGCCATAACAGGGGCTTTCTTTTCAATGTCAATGGCAAGACCCAGCAAGGTGTTAATGGCGGTTAACCCATCGGCACCACCTTCAACAGCGCCTTCGGCAATGGGCACCATATTACCTACATTGGGCGTTAATTTGGCAAACAAAGGCTTTTTAGTGACCTGTTTAATCGCTGAAATCGCTTCTTTAACCAACGTAGGGTCACTACCAAATTCAACGCCTTTGGCCACATTAGGGCACGATAAATTAATTTCGAGCGCATGAATATGCTTGCCATTAGGGTGGGCTTCAATGGTTTCGGCCATCGCTGCAAAATCGGTGTTGGAATAGGCTGAAATACTCATCACAATGGGTGTGTTGAGTTTGGCAAAGGTATCAATATCGGTTTTAAGAGAGATGTCTAAACCCGGGTTTTGCAGACCAATGCTGTTGAGCATTCCAATTCCAGCTAGTTCTACAGTGCGTTGTTGTGCGTTACCAATACGTGGTGCTTGGGTTACGGTCTTGGTTACGATGCCACCCAAGGTTTCTTCAAGCGAAAACAGTTGATTAAACACAACGGGGTTAAACGCGCCCGATGCATTTAAAATAGGCGTGGTAAAGTTCAAGCCCGCAACATGGGTTTGCAATGCACGGGTTGAGGGTGTTTTTACGGACGACATGATTCTACCTCCGCTGCATCTGCGTTTTTTGGCGCAAAGCCATCCCACGCTAGTACCCGTGTATCAAACACAGGGCCTTCTACACAGGTTTTTGACGGCAGCTTTCCATCGCATCGAGATACGACACAGCCTGTACAGGCACCGGTACCACAAGGCATATGCTCTTCTAAAGAAACTTCGATTAGTGCATTAGGATTGTGATTTAAGAGTTGTTTTTGAACAAAATACATCATCGGGGTTGGGCCGCAAATGGCTGCATAGTCGATGTACTTAAACACATCGTTATAGTGCTCAAACACATCGCACACATTGCCTTTAGAGAGCGTTGCACCATCAGGGAGACTTATCGGCTGACTGCCATCGTCCGTGGTCAGATGGAGCCGATCTCCAAACAAGAGCGAAAGCTGTTCAAGTAAACCAAAATCTTCGGCATTACGTACACCATAAATACAATGGGGTGCTTTGCCGGTGGTGGTCTTAATGTGTTCGCCTAAAAAATAGAGTGGTGCAATCCCAATACCACCACCTATTAACAGCATGGTATCTGGGTTGGGCGGTGTGTTTTTAGTTGAAGGGGCATTTGATACAGGCTGAAAGGTATTCCCTAGTGGTCCTAGTACCTTGAGTGTGAGTTTGTCGGCATGATTTAGCATCGAGAGCATTTGCGTGCCTTGGCCCATCACCTTATAAAAAATATCGAATTGCCCGTCTTCGAAACAGCGCATCACGCTCATTGGTCTACGAAAGAAGAACCGCTGATCCGGTAAATTGATCATGATAAATTGTCCCGGTTGGCATTCAAACGTTCCTTCAATCGGTTTTAAGCGCAGGCGAAATAAATTGTGTCCGCATTGCGTGTTTTCAATAATATGACAGTCGTGATCGTGAATCATAATGATGGAATACTTATCGTTTGCTTAGAGCTTCTTATTAACGGGGTATCGCAATTTTGTTGAGCGTGTGTTGGATAATTAAGTCTGCTGTCAGTCCATCGAGTTCTGCCTCGGGGTTTAAGATCATACGGTGACGCATCACCGACGGTGCCACGTATTTAACGTGATCAGGGGTCACAAAGTGCTTGCCCTGCATCGCAGCATACGCTTTACTAGCAGCCATCAAGGACAGTGCACTACGTGGACTGCAACCTAGGGTAAGGTTCGGATTGTGACGCGTGTCTTGAATCAGATAGAGAATGTAATCCATCACAGAATCATCCACACTCACTTCGGCCACGTGTAAACGTGCTTGAAGAAGTTCGTCTTTCGTGACAATCGTCTCCTGAGGTTTTTGATGATAGGAGCGGAGTCCCTTGCTTTGAGAGAAAGTTTTAAGCATTGATTTTTCTGATGCTTGCTCAGGGTAATCAATCAGA
>CAYGPY010000004.1:11597-14576 GCA_964351765.1 uncultured Vampirovibrionales bacterium | reverse complement strand
TTTCATCATAAAGCGATCCTATTGCGCTTCGGGCAGGGGATAGGTGCCTTCAAACTCAACAGGGTTAAGCGTGGCAATAACCGTAAAGAAAGGAGTTAATGGGTATTGATTACCATCAATCGTCACTTGGTTTTCTTCCATCGCTTCAAGTAAGGCCGATTGCGTTTTAGGTGGGGTGCGGTTGATTTCATCGGCTAAAAGTAAGTCGGTAAAAATAGGGCCTTGGCGAAATGAAAAGTTTTTGTTGTTCAGATCATAAATACTGGTGCCGGTAATTTCAGCGGGCAGCATATCAGGGGTAAGCTGAATACGCTTAAACTCAAGATCAAGTAATTCACTTAAAATTTTAACCAGCGTTGTTTTGGCTGTACCGGGCAAGCCTTCCAGCAAGATATGCCCTTCAGCTAATAAGCCCACCAGCAAAAGTTCGATGACTTGGTTTTGGCCAAACACAACATTGGTAATGGCTTGGTTCAGTTTTTGGCTGAGAGCCATAACGGGATTGTTGTCACCGCTGTTTGCGTTTGAATCAATTGAGTTAGAATCAGTCATGTGAAATTGCTCCTGAGCGAAGAACGTTATCTAGATCATACAGGGTTTGGATGCGTTCAACAAACTCTTTATCGTTTAAGGGCTTTTTATTGTTTAAAGAAGTTGGACGAGGCTTAGAAGCATGATGATTTGCCGGGCTTATTTCACCATCGGAGTTCGTGTGCCGTTGAGTTTCAATGGCGGCTTCAACACGCTGGTAGGTATCCGATAAGTCATCAATGACAGAAGAGGATGAGGCGAGATTGAGCTTCCCTACAATCAGAGCAAGACGTTGGTAATCTTCATTGTTCAGTAATGATATATCCGCACTTGGTGTGATGTCATCGTCGATGGGTGTGGTAGTGCTTTTAAAGGCATCGTGAAGGCGGAGCTGATAGCGCTGTTGTAGGATGTTTGCAATTTGAGTGATGTACGGGCGCATCACTAATTGTTGTGCGCGGTTTTTTTCGTAAAGATGTGCGAGCGATTGGGTATATTCTTTTTGAGAGAGTGCGTTTGTTTTTTGAGTACGTGCTTGGCTGGGATACCATCTGTAAAAACTGAGCCAAAGTAGAGCAATAAAAAATAACAATCCCTGTAAAAACACTTTGCCTAGGGGCGTTTTTTTAGCGTAATAGCTCAGCAGGTTATTGACTTCGGTATACCCGTGCACATATTCATTAATAATAACGGGATAGAGTGGTGCCGTTACCACGTTGGTTAAAAATTGATAATTCGCGTCACGGGAACTAAATAAGAGTTGGTTACTGGCGAGATCGGTTAATGTTGATAACACGATGTGCCCTTGCCCTAGTGTGATATCAATCATTACGGGGCGACTATTTACTGTCGCGAGGGTTGTCACGGGGAACTCTAGATTCTGTAATTCAAAATAACCGTCAACGGACGATAGAATGGGCTCCGTGAGATGTGCCATTAGTGCAGGGCGTGTTGAATCAGGAAACACCGTAAGGTGCTGATTCAGTTCCATATTAAGTTGAAGATGAGTAGGTGCCTCTTTAGGGGCAAAGTTACTTTTGTTTGGATCCGCTGGGTGCACCACGACACCCAATAACCGAAGTAACATACGGGTACCAGAATGGTCAAAAGAATCAATTAAAACAAGCCGATTTCCCGTAAATATCCAATTAAGAAGAGATTTAACTTGTTCTTTGCCAAATAACACATTGGTGTGAGAGACCGTATAGGGTTCGATAATGACCATGGTTTTAGGGAGTACCGCATCGTTGCTATGGGATTGCCGTGTGGGTTTTTTACCTAATTCTTTAAAAGGCTTTTTCCAGATGGATACCGCCAAGCCACTACGCTCTAAGGCCATATGCCATGCTTTGTAGCCTGTGGGTTTGGCATTATAAATGGCGCGGTTTTTAACTACCTCAATACTAGAGGTGTCGGTTTCGGTACGAATTAAAAACGATCCCGCAGTAATGACCAAGGCAAACAGGATGACGACGCCAATCCAAAAACTGTTTTTGAAATTTGTAGCGGGCATTAGGACACCTCTTCTTTTGAGGAGGCATCAGCAGATGAAACGATGGTGCTTGGTTTTGGCTCAATGGCCTCTTCAGGATGAAGCGTGCTAAGTTGCTCATACTGCGAGACAAGTGTCTGAAAAATGCTTGAAAGAGGAAGGGTTTCAGGGCTTGTTAATGAAGATGTGGCACCAAATCGAACGCCTTCGTAATGATTGAAGAAGCCCGAAAGTGTTGTGATAATGTCGGATTTAGAGGCATCTTGCTTATGCAATGAATGAATCATCGCAATGCTTTCGTTGTGTGTTTGACTGGTGCTAAATCGGAGCCATTCGCGTTCGTGAAGTAGGGAGAGCGTGGCTAGATAAATCTGATAGATGGCATCTTTAAATTCTTGTTTATCGCCTAAGATGCGAGCACGTTGATAGTGATACGTGCTGGAGGAGAACAGTGCTTGTGATGTGTCGCGGTGTTGCTCTTTGGTGGCACTGGGTTGACCCGATAGAAACGTTTGTAGGTATTTAAGCAGCAGATACAACACCGCAATAAAGGCAAACACCACCACGGCCCCAATGGCATAGGTGATTAAGGTGAGGGCCATATCAGGGATGGCTTCGGGTTTGGCGGTGCCTTGCTGGTTAAATAAGGCCGTTAAGTCGTTGATGAGTTTTTCAAGCAGTATTTTGGCATCATTGAGTGAGGCTCTAACCCAGTCTTTATCCAGAAGCGACTGTACAGGGTTACCCTCTTGATAATCAAAATCCGATTGGGCGCGAACCCAGTCCATCGATTTGGTGACATCAATGCTGCTTTCAGCGTGCCAGACGTCAACAGCACTGGGCACAGGATCAGTTGAAAGCACTTCTGCTAGAGGTGCATCGACGGTGATATTAGCGGGAGTTGTGGTGGTTTGGCTCATAAAAGGATGATGCTATCAATTGTGTTTCTTAAGGTG
>CAYGPY010000004.1:0-11587 GCA_964351765.1 uncultured Vampirovibrionales bacterium | reverse complement strand
TTATTTTGTGGTTTTGTGGTTGTTTGGGTCAATTAATGCTGCTTGTATCAATTGTTGTTCGTTATGGTTTGGGGCTGTAAATAAAACGACTGGGGGGTGAAAACGCGATAGAGATTGGTTTATAATAATAAAAAAGCATGATAGTTTACGATGTCTGTCGAAACGTGTGCTTTGTATGAACGTCTTTGTCTTTACTATTGTAAGGCCATCTGACTGCTTTAGGGAACGCATGTTCTCGCCGAAACAAAAACGATACACAACGTGTTTAAGGAATATAAATTTATGGCAGTTTTAAAAGTTCGCGAATATGGCGATAACGTCCTTCGAGGTAAAACCGAGAAGGTGCACAAGGTGTCGGCCAAAATACAGAAATTGGTGAGCGACATGTTTGATACGATGTACGCTTACAACGGTGTTGGTTTGGCGGCCCCGCAAGTGGGCGAGCTTAAGCAGCTCTTTGTTCTGGACTGCTCGACTGAAGAAGATTCGATGCCGCAAATGGTGTTTATTAATCCTGTGATTGTTAAAAAAGAGGGCGCGGTCCTTAGCCGTGAAGGATGCTTGAGTTTCCCTGGCGTGTTTACCGATGTGAAACGCTACGACACCATTACGGTGCGCTATATGGATATGAAGGGCAAAACCCAAACCATGATCGTGCAAGAGGGCACGCTGTTATGTCGTGCGATTCAGCATGAGCTGGATCACTTGAATGGGGTGTTGTTTGTGGATCATGTGGTGGACAGATTTAGCACCGATCAGATGCTCTCAGAAAATAACCTTCCCCCCATCGATCCCGATCGTATTATGGTAGAGCCCGATTTAGAATCTGCTTTGGCTACTGATGTGGCCATGTAGGCAGTTTCTATGCTGTCTTATTTAATTGTGAGGCAACCATCTCTCTGGGTGCCGCTAATGATGTACCACTCACCATAAAAATGCCTTTTTTATCCCCTGTGTTTTCAGGATCAAGGCGAAGTTTCTCTTCGGTATCAGAACGCAATATAAGCGTTTTTCCTTCATCGTTTAAAACTAAAAAATCGCCCGATTCTTTAAATGAATCAAAAAGAGATTGAACATCAAGTAAGGCGTCATCATTCAACTCCTGTTGTTGTAGTGCTTGAGATAATGAATCCATTGAAATCAAGCAATCAATAAACCGAGGATCCAGCTCGCCTGAAAGGAACTGTTCGGCCAAGTCGGTATAGTCTGAAGCATTGATTTTATTTTGTTCTGGAATAGTATCTTCTGATTGTCCAAGATATTTTTTTAGTATTGAATCACCTGAAGAGACCTCATCCATTGAAAATTCAGGGATGTCATCCCCGTTAATGTCATAGCCCTCCGCTACACGTCGAACGGTATAGTCACCGAGTGCATAGCGTTGAACAAGGCCATGTTGTGCTGTATACGGTGTTGGTTTATTCGTGGGGGTTAATGCCCCAACGGTGATTGTATCGGGAACGAGGCTAAGCTCATTAAAATACTCCTCACCACTATTGCCTGCCCCTACAAATACAGGGATGCGTTGAGCAAGTTCTTTAAGGGCTGTGAGAAGTTTGCCGTGTTCTCGTTGTTCGGGTTGATCGTGACTCTCAAAGAAATCGAGATAGCTTTCACTAAACAATTCAATCATTTCGGGTGTGAAAGGCTCAAAAAATGGGGAATCAAAACTAAAGGAGAGGTTGAGGGCATCTAATGGTAGCATGTTATCGAGATGCTCAATAGCCTTTTCAAGCAAGCCTTGCATCGTCCCCCGACTTGTCATCCCGTTTTCATCTTGATTGTTATCCACAAACTTAATCACTTCTGCTTGTGGGTCAAAGGCTTTGATCAGACGTTCGATGAGTGTGCAGTGCGAGACATCGGCAATCCCGTCGCCATTAATATCTTGAGTCGGGATATGTTCGTTGGTTTCAACTAAGCCGTACACATGCTTGGGTTGGGCTTGCCCTAAAATAGGGATGTTTGATCCAAAAACAGGTGCCTGTTGAGAGGGCAACGAATGAAGGGGGCTTTGAGTTGAGACAGGGTTTAGCATGGTCTTCCTTGAATGTCGTTTGTACTTCACTGATGTCTCTATAAAACCAAAACAAGGTGTGAAATTGCCTTTTTGGTATTTGCTTGTGTTTCGGGTTGCGCTCGATATCAACGGCTATCTTTTGGTATCATAGAGAGCAATCCTTGTATTACTCTGTTTTATTGATTCGACGTGTGAAAGTTTTTTATTATGACTGCCTCAGATTCTTCCTCAACCAACCCCATTCGTGTGGTGTTTTTGGGAACCCCTCATTTTGCTTGCCCCACGCTACAAGCCCTATTAGATGCCCCTGATATAGACATTGTGGGTGTGATGACTCAGCCTGATAAGCCTTCGGGTCGAGGAAAGCAGCTATCACCACCGCCAATTAAAGTGCTGGCCGAAGCTCACCAACTTCATGTTTGTCAGCCCAAGCGCCTGCGCAAAGACGAGGAGGCTCAAGCGTGGTTGAAAGAGAAAAACCCTGATTTCTTAGTGACCGCCGCCTTTGGGCAAATTTTGCCTCAAGTGGTTTTGGATACACCTCGACTGGGTACTGTGAACGTGCACGCCTCATTGCTGCCGCATTACCGTGGCCCCAATCCCATTCAGCGAGCCATGCTTAATGGGGACTCCGAAACAGGTGTTACCACGATGCTCACCGATATTGGTGTGGATACCGGTGATATGTTATTAAAAGCCACCGTGCCGATTACTGATGATGACACCATGGGCGAACTGACGAAAACACTCTCTCAAACAGGAGCACATTTGTTGGTGGATACCTTACGTCAAGTGGCTTCGGGTGAGTTGAAACCCACACCTCAAGATCATGATGCGGCCACCCATGCCCCCAAGTGCAATAAAGAAGATGGTGCCATTGATTGGTCTGAGCCTGCGGCATTGATTGCCCGTAAGGTGCGTGCTTTTGATCCGTGGCCCGGTACCTTTACGATGTACGCGGGACAACGCGTTAAAATTATCGCGGCACACAAGAAGACCTCTGCGAGTGATGAGATTCCTGAAAGTGGTACTGCTGGAGAATGGCTCGCCGTGAATGGTGATGGCCTTTATATTGGCACCCGTGACGGTGTGCTTTGTGTGAGCAGGTTGCAACCGGCAGGTAAAAAGGCCATGGCATCCAAAGACTGGTTAAACGGGTTGGGCGTCAAGTCGTCAAGTTTGCCTGAAGCATCGTGCATGTTTGAAGCCATCGCCGTTGAAGCCTCCGACTCTGCCAGGGTGACATCGTGAGTCAGGGCGATCAGAGAAATGATAGATCCGATAAACCTGTCTCTGTTCGGCAGTCTGTGTATGGCTTGCTGAAGCCGTTTGAAAAACCCTCATCAACCATTATTAAAGCTGATGAGCGCCTGAGTGGCTGGCTCAATAGTAATGATTCGCGTTCCCCTACGGATCGTGGTTTTGCTACAGCACTATTTTACAGTACGTTGCGCCATTGGTTTTTATGCGGGTACTGGATTAAAACACTCACCAATAAAAAAATTAAAGACCATCACCCCGATACGCGTTTGGCCTTGCGATTGGGGATGACTCAAATTTTAGCCTTGGATTCGGTGCCTGACTTTGCCGCGGTGGGTGAAACAGTGACGATGGCCAAGTCGTTGCGGTTTCCAAGTAAAACCACAGGCTTGTTGAATGCGGTGTTGCGACGCTTTGCTGAGATGCCAGCTGAAGAACGGTGGCTCAATAAAGACACTGGTGACGCCAAATTAATTGAAGCCAGTGTGCCCGTCTGGTTTTGGCAGTGGATGAACACGCACTATAAGCCTGAGGACGTTGTTAAAGCACTACGTCCATTACTAAGCGTTGAACCCTTGACGATTCGCGTAAATACCCTGAAAACAACCTCTGAGGCGTATCAATCTTTATTAACCGAGCAAGGGGTCGAGTTTCTTCAACCGGATTTATTTTTACCGGAGCTTCCTGAGATGTTGGTACTTCCTAAAGCCACCGGCAATCCGCAAAACCTGCCGGGGTTTAAACGTGGCTTGGTGTATGTTCAAAACGCGCAATCAGCTCGTACCGTTACACTGTTGGATTTAAAAGACAATGATCGTGTGTTGGATTTGTGCGCCGCGCCGGGCTCGAAGACCACCCGCATGGCAAGCTTGATGAAGAACACAGGCGAGATTGTGGCTGTAGAGCCTGAAGAAGCCCGTCTGGCACGTTTAACTGAGAATACTGCCCGACTAGGTGTCACTAACGTCACAACGCGTCAGGCTTCAGCAGAGGCTGTTGCAACTGACGTGGCAAAGGGCGAGCTGGCCCCGTTTGATAAAGTGCTAGTGGATGCACCCTGTTCGGCCTTGGGCGTGATTCGTCGTCACCCCGATCGTTTGGTTCAGATGCGCGAAGCGGACTTAAAGAACTATCCTGAGGTGCAGGCCAGTATCTTAAAGGCGGGACTACAATGCTTAAAGCCAGAAGGCATGCTGGTGTACTCAACATGTACGTTGAATCCCCAAGAGAATACGCTACTGGTGTCTCGTGTTCTTGATGAGGTGAATACCTTGTTTTCGGGCGGTTTTACATTAATCGATGAGTCGCAAACCTTTATGAATGCAGACGATCATAGCCATGGCTTTTATATGGCCAAAATTCAAGCGAGCTCATAGTAGTCTTATACAAGCAATACAGCTAAAACCCCTATAAAAAAGAAAGAAACCAACCCGCATTCGCTAGGTTCGTTTCTTTCGTCGTAGTCACTACAGTTTAGTAGGGTTGTGGGGACTTAAACCGTCCATCCCATTGCAGGACGGTGTTTGTGGGAAGACTTTACTTTTGGTAAGCCTCCTTGAAACATCATGCCGGTTTTAGGTCGAGCAACCTGTTTTTTAACAGGCGCTTTCCACGGTTGTACTGCGGGTAGTGAGTAAGGGTATGAAATGATTTGTGGGAAAGTTGTCATCGGTTCCAGTAGCTCCTTTTTTAGGGTTCGGAATTTCTGGGGTAGTTACAAGTGTTTGAAAGGAATTGGGAGTTGTCTATTTGATTTGTTATTTACTCCACGACGATATTAATGCACAAGGGTGCCATGAATTGCCAACCCTTTGTGTCATATGGACAATAATGTTACATAAGTTCATAAAAAGAGTGCTTCTGACCTGAAAACAAGGCAAAAATAGGTCATAAAAGCCCAAAAAAACATTAAAAAATGGCTAAAAAATGCATAAAAAAGCCCCTTTTTGAGCTCTTTTTGAACTAGAAAGGGGCTTTTAAATTTAAGTTTTTCACAATGAGTGAAGATAAAGTGCTGTTATTTTGCTTCAATATCTACCACTTGTGAAGCCGGTTGTTCGGGTTTTTCTTTTTTCATTTCACCCAAATTCACGATCAAGGTTTGAATAAACATCAAGGCCGTGGTCACAACCAGATACAGCATGACACCGGCTGGCATCGGGATGAAAATCAACATCACGATAAACATCAGGGGCAGAAGCTTCATCATCTTCTGTTGCATCTGAGCCTGCTCATCACCGGCTTTGGCAACGGGTTTGGGCTTGCCCATCTCCATGGTTTTTTGATACAGCAGCGTCATCATCCCGTACAGGCCAATCAGAATCAGCACATCAATACGCCAGACCTGTTCACCGGGTATGGTTTTAAATTCCTCGCGAAGTTCGCCGTCCATATTTTTAAAGTGAAGGTTCTCAAGCTCTTTGGTGGCGGTGTTCACCACAAATAGCTCCACACCCGATAGGCGCTCTTTATAGTAGCCTTCGTCTTCGATACCGAGTTGCTTCATATTCAGGGTTAGCATCATTGGCTCACCTGGTAGGATAGGTTGCGGTGACACGTCAATGGCTTTGTTCACGTCTTTGATTTTCATTTCGCGCTTTGTACCGTCTTTCATAATGAGATAGGCGGTCTTGTCGGTCATGAATTTATCTTTTTCCTTAACACTGTACACGCCATCTAAAGGCTCACCGGCGTGACTGTGGAGGGTATCGTAAAGCTTGTCGACGAAGTAGAAATTTTCATCTACCGAGGCGGCTAAAAAAGCGGGGCTGTTAAGCGCACCAAACAAACCAATAAAAATAGGCAGTTGAATCAACATCGGAAAGCAACCGGCGAGGGGGTTGAATTTGTTCTCGGCGTAGAACTTCATCATCGCTTCTTGCATCTTTTGAGGTTCATCTTTGTAGCGATCTTGAATGGACTTCATCTTAGGCTGAAGTTCTTGCATCTTACGCATTGAGCGTGTTTGTGAGTTGTTCATTGGCCAAAGCAGAACACGAATCAAGACGGTAATCAGAACGATGGACCAGCCGTAGCTGCCCACGTAGCCGTGAATCATGTTGATGACATAAAGAATAGCGTTATTAATAAAGTCCACGTAGGGGGTGCTCCTGTTGTATTAATGGATTGAAAACTAAATAAAAGATCGTCTCTCTGCACAGTAAGGGGTTACTGTGATGTTGAGGTGCTTGTGGGCACAGGGTCGTAGCCACCGGGGTTTAGCGGGTGGCACCGGCAAATCCGCTTAGTGCCTAACCATAAACCATCACCCACACCGTGGTGCTCGATTGCTTGAATCGTGTAGTTTGAGCAGGAGGGGTGAAATCGGCAGAACCGAGGCAGCAGCCAGTAAAACGGTTTTTTACTGAGCTGATAGCACTTTATTAAACCAAGAACAAGGGATTTAATCACGGGGTGGGTCACCATTTATGTTGCTTTTATTACATGACGGATTAGAAGGAATTGAAAAAGCACGATGAAGCTGGGATCGGATATCCTGATAGCTCGCTTGGGGGGCATCGTTGCGAACAATAATGACAATCGCACGGTAGGTGTCAAAGCGGGTGCCGATTGTTGGTAGAATATCTTGGTGCAGTATGGCCTTGATACGGCGTTTTATTTTATTGCGAATAATAGCGCGCTTGTGGACTTTTCGGCTAATAACAATACCAAATTGAGCCGGATACGATTTGTCTGACGTCGTCGCGGAGTCGGAGTCAGGTTTAGAAGCTGGCTTTTTAAGGCCGAGTATCATAAATAAAGGACAGGCAAAAAGTTTGTTGCCTTTGCGCTGGGTGAGTACCGCGTGAAAGACACCACGGGATTTAAGACGGTAGCGTTTTGGGTACATTGGGGGCGGGTTTCCAACTCGGCGTGTTCGGTTGTTTAAAACCGACTTAACGAATAAATCAGCCTCATTTACTGTCGCCATCGTTAAAAAGAAGCGATGACGGTTTTGAAATGGGGCTGATTAAGCGTTAAAAAAGTGACAAGCAAGGTTGCGTCAAAATAAAGCGTTTGGGCTTAGCCAACTGCTAGTCTATGACGGCCTTTAGCACGACGACGGTTAATCGTACGGCGTCCACCTGGGGTAGCCATACGGGCACGGAAGCCACTTACACGACGTCTTTTGCGCTTTGTTCCTTCAAGCGTACGTTTCATAATAATTCGTCTCCACGGGGGTAGTTGCAAAAATAGAGGCTTCAGTGTCTGAAGCAAATCTGGACACGTAATCAAGCGGTCTAACAGAGCAATCTGATTACGGCCTATCAGAATAGGTAAAACACACGGTGATTTCAAGAGGGAAATAAAAATAAATTAAAATCATCCTGACAGCATCAAGACTTAGTTTAGATCTGTCTTAATGACGTTGTAAGTCTATCACGAACAGGAAGGACGAGAGGGTTGAACTGAGTCTTGATCGAGATCATTATATAGAGCAACAATGAAATAAAAACTGTTTAAAAAAATTAATGTAAATCATTGGGCTCAACTCTGTAATGTTTCGAGAATTTGATCACGGCTCTATGTTATATTTAATCTCCCAAACAACACCTCTTTTCTCAAAATAATTTTGAACGTAAACGTGTTTTAGGACTGGCAACAATCAAAACAGTTGGAATGGTTTTTTGTTGCAACGTAAGAAAAATAAGTGAAAAAATAAACTTAAAAGCAGTTAGAGTGCCTGATGTGAGTTGGGCGAATGCGATAAACCATAACACCATTTAGTGGGCAGGGTTTTTTACCATTATTAGAGAACCTCACTAAGTAGCGTGTTGTATTGTGATGCGTGTTTTTAAATGTTGTGGATTTTGAAAAATGGTTAGTGTTAATTGCAGAGTTTGAGACCCCCCGTGACAGTCATATCTGAGAACCCCGAATTAAAGCGTGATGTGCATCAAGGCGCGAGCAAACCAGAATCCTATAAAATGGTGGCGATTAATCGTGACCATCCTCAAATGAGATCGCCCTTAACAGAACCGTTAAACGAGCAATTAGCCGACCAATTCGTTGAGCCACTTGAATCACAAACACACCACCCTGAACGGGCTGTAGAAAAGGATACTCCTAACGATATGACAGACAGCCTCGACTCTAAACAAGAGAACACGTTTTTAAAAGCGGATGCGTTGACGGTGGTTTGGGACGATGTGTTGGACGAGGTGAGTGCCCAGCTGAGTGGGCCTAGTTTTGAAACATGGATTGCCCCGTTGCGTTTGTTTTCGTGTGAGGCGTCCACCTTGGATGATCCCAACACAGAACAAGAAAATCCAACGCAAGAAAATACCACACGCGTGACCCTTCAAACCAGTAGCACTTTTAACCGAGACTGGGTGTTGAAGCACTATCGTTCGCATCTGCAAGAGGCGTTTACAAAGGTATTGCAGGCCGATGCTGATTTGGTGTTTGAGGTGGTTGAATTTATTGAACCGGTGGAGCAATTGTCTTTACTGGGTGATGATGTGCCTCAACCCGTTTCTAAGCGTCTTGCGCGCCAAATGAAACAAAAGGCGACGCAAAAAACGAATGATGATGCTAACACCTCTTCACCCAATAGGAAGCAAGTCGCCCATGCTGCTCAACGCTCTGTTCAGATGGATGCGCCTTCCTCAACCGGTTTGAAGGCGGTTTCCGATGATGCCTCATGGCGTCCGTGGACACCACGTTCGCAAACAGCGAATCTAAACCCGCGCTATACCTTTGAGCAATTTGTGGTGGGATCGCACAATCATTTTTGCCATGCGGCTGCGTTGGCGGTGGCTGAAAGCCCTGCGATTAGCTATAATCCTTTTTTTGTATACGGTGGCGTGGGTATTGGCAAAAGCCACTTGATGCAAGCCATTGGTCACTTTGTGAATCGTCACCATCAGGATTTGGTGGTGCGTTATGTGACCGCTGAGCAGTTTACCAATGAGTTGATTACAGCCATTGGCAATAAGCAGATGAAGCAGTTTCGTGATAAATATCGTCGGAATGATGTGTTGATTATTGATGACGTTCAATTTTTAGAAGGCAAAGAACGCACGCAAGAAGAAGTTTTTCACACGTTTAACGCGCTTCACAGTGCGGGCAAGCAAGTGATTTTATCGAGTGATCGCAATCCAAAGTTGTTGTCTCGCTTGGAGCCACGTTTACGCAGCCGGTTTGAGTGGGGCTTGATTGCTGATATGCAAACGCCTGATGTGGAAACCCGTTTGGCGATTTTAAATCAGAAATCTAAACGTGACAAAGTGAGCTTGCCCGATGATGTGATGACCTACATTGCCGATAATTATCCTAATAATATTCGAGAATTAGAAGGCGCGTTTAATAAGGTGTCGGCGTATAGTTCACTCACTAAAACTATTATTGACTTACCGATGGCACAACAAATTTTGGGTATTACGATGGAGCCTGCCAATATTTCGGTGGATAAAATGATCAAGACCGTGGCGAGCTATTATCATATGCAGGCCAGCGATATTAAAAGTCAGTTGCGCGCTAAAGATATTTCACACGCGCGTCAGGTGGCTATTTATTTGATTCGCGAATTGACCGAAAGTAGTTTCCCTAAGATTGGTCAGGCCATTGGTGGGCGCAAGCACACGACGATTTTGTATGCGTACGAAAAAGTAAAAAAAGAAATGGAAGTCCGTCCGCAACTCAAGCAACAAATTCAAGAGTTGTCGCAGCAAATTAAACAGCTGACGTAATAGGCTGAGAATTTTGTTTTGGCTTTTTAAAGCGTCTCAAAGGTCTTTAGGATGGTTTTAAGTGCTAATCGGCCGTGTACATAAGTGAGTCCACCTTGATAAAACACGGTGTAGGGTGCTCGTAAAGGCCCGTCGGCAGAGAGCTCTGATGTGGAACCATCAATAAACGTGCCACCAGCCATCACCACTTCATCGCCATAACCCGGCACCACTGAGGGCACAGGCTGAACGTAAGCTGAGACAGGGCTCACCGATTGCAGTGCTTTGCAGAAGCCAATGAGTTTATCGGCCGATTGCAGGTGAATCACTTGAATAATATCCCCACGAACGGCGTCCCAAGACGGGATGGTCTCATAGCCTAAGTTGTGAAAGACATGGGCGGCGAGCGTCATCGATTTTAAGGCTTCTTTTACCGAGCTGGGTGATAAGTATAAGCCCTGAAGAATAAGTCGCGTTAAATTAAATGTGTACCCGCCCTCGCGGCCAACACCAGGACACGTTAGGCTGTCGGCACAGGCATCCACAAGGTGGGTTTTGCCTGCAATATAACCCCCACAAGGGGCGATGCCACCACCGGGGTTTTTAATGAGGGAGCCTGCCATAATGTCGGCGCCCACGCTGGGATCGGTGGGTTCCGTGTCTTCGGTGAATTCACCATAGCAGTTATCTACCATCACCAGTGCTTCTGGCTTTACAGCACGAACGGCAGCGATAATCTCGCGAAGCTCAGCAATGGTGAGGGTGGGTCGGAGGCTATAGCCTCGTGAGCGCTGAATATAAACCATATCGGCGTTTTGAATATCCCTATGATGCGTGTTCTTGATGCCCTCAAAGTGGCTCTCGTCCTCAGAAAATACCGATATTTCTTTGTAGTTAATACCTTGCTGAATGAGTGACTGCGAGCTCTCGCCGCGCAAGCCAATGACTTCCTCAAGGGTGTCGTAGGGATGGCCTGTGACCACCAGCATGGTTTGCCCAGCACGGAGTAAGCCTCGGAGTGCTACGGATAAGGTGTGGGTGCCACTGACAAACTGAGTACGCACAATGGCACTTTCGGCTTGAAGGGCACTTGCAAAAACCTTGTCGGTCACGTCTCGGCCTAGATCGTCGTGGCCATAACCTGTTACCGAGGCAAAATGCTCTTCCCCTACGCGGTGCGTGATAAAGGCATTGAGTACGCGCTCAAAGGTTGTATTACATGTTGCTTCCAGAGTGGACCAAGCGTTTTTTGATAGAATCGATTCGCTCTGAGAAAGGAGAGATTCTATCTCTGTTTTTGATTGTGTGGAAGTACTCATAGATGCGATTTTGCCACAAAAACGGGTTTTTGGCTTGTGGGTCAGTACCGATAAATGATGTACACCAAAAGACAGATTAATACTCAAAAGCCTGCAAGAGCATGTCTTGCAGGCTTTTTATGGAAAGAAATGTTATGTTTAATTGTTAGGATGGGATTGTCAGCGAGTCGTCGTTGTTGTTGTCGAGTCGTTGAGTAAATGGATTATATTTTTTTGCTCTCTTAAATGAGGTGGGAACCTCAGTGTTTACTTATTTTACGCTTACTAAGGTTGGGATGACACCCAATTCGCTTTGAAGCATTTTTGCTTTGGCATAG
>CAYGPY010000003.1:34454-35548 GCA_964351765.1 uncultured Vampirovibrionales bacterium | reverse complement strand
AACTGAAGCCGGTGACCTTCCTCTTATTGACTTCATTGAAGCCAGCCAAGAAATCCAAAAGCGTCGTGAATCCTTTTTAAAATCACGGCGCAAATTTCAAAAAAATACGTTCTCACTCGCCAAATTTCTCTGGAATGATGACGGTACCGATGTTATTCGTCCAGACGCAGGAGAAGCCCCTGACAGTATTCCTACACCAAAACCAATGGCACAAGATGACTTAAAACAACTTAAAGGTATTGCCTTAAAAAGTCGACCTGAACTAGAACAAATTGATTTTATGAAAAATATGACGGATGTGGATCTAAGTTTAGCAAAAAACAATCTACTCCCTGTACTCGATGTATATGCAGGGCCGGGTATTGATACCGGTGCTAATTCCATTGGACCGGCTTACAAAGCGGGAATCAATTTTGTGGTTCCACTACGAAACCGAACAGCCAAAGGTCAAGTTCATCAAGCACGGCTTAAAATAGCTAAGTTAAAACTCGAAAAAGTAGCTACTAATCAATTTATTTTGCTCGAAGTAGATGATACGGCTTCAGAAATGGAAATGGCTTTCCAGCGTTTTGAAGCAGCCAAAGATGCCTACAACTTAGCGCTAAAGCTTGAGGAAGGCGAGCAGACACGACTGGACTATGGTGACAGTACTCTATTTGTTCTAAATCAGCGTGAACGATTTTCGGCGCAAGCTAAAATTAAAATGCTTGAATCCCAAGCCGATTTTCAGCAATCACTGGTTAGAATGATGGCCGTAACCGGTCAGCTTTAATAGACTAACCCGACTAACACTTCACTCTTCACCACTGTTGCATTGCTTCAATCACAGTCTCTTGATCTGACATTAAATATCCTTGTGTGGTTGTAATATCAGCATGACCTAAAGCCTTTTGAATTAGATGTAATGGACGACCCTTTTCAGCATTCATTGTTGCAAAGGTTCTTCTTAATCCGTGAGGTGTTACCTTAATGCCCGATCTATCACTTACTTTCTTTACCATCCTAGCAATGTTTACTGGCATAAGCGGCAACTGCTTACCATTTAAAAAGAAGTTGCTCTTACTGAGATACTACATAGGATTTATCGGAGCGTT
>CAYGPY010000003.1:32897-34444 GCA_964351765.1 uncultured Vampirovibrionales bacterium | reverse complement strand
TTTGTATTCTTTTGATAGCATGTCCGAACGCACACCGAAGTGGAAACGCATGGTGGGTTGGGCGTTTGCTTCTGGGGCGTTTTGAATTAATCCAAAACCAAAATCGGCAAAGCCTGTTAAAAACCGAGACAGTTGCGCACGAAGTCCAATACCCGATCCAATCAAGATTGAGTTCGCACTGGTGTTGGAAAAACCACCTCTAAATTGATTGCTGCTCTCATCGGTAAACACTTGGCCAAAATCAGCAAACACCGCCCCCTGCAATTTTTTATCCAACGATGGCGAAATCTTTTTTAACCCCGGAATCGGCCAACGTACTTCTGAACTCACACTATAGCCTCGGTCACCCGACAGCAACCCTTCTGTATAGCCCCGCACACTTTGCGCACCCCCCAACTGAAACTGCTCCACAGGAGGCAATCCATCTGGTGTAAATTGCGCATTGGCACGCACAATCATCATCATACCAAACGGCAACATCTGAACACGCCCCCCTTGAACCGATGCTTTCCAGAACTTTTTATTTGAACTCAACCACCCGTCAATACCCACATCGGTTTGAAGTCGTGAAAAGGTGCGCCCGTATCGGTCACTTTTGTTTAGGTTTAACCCCCACGTCAAAGAGCGAACATCATCTTGATTGACTTGAACCTGGTTGAGTTGCGTACTGGTTCGTTTTGCATTAAAAGCAAAATCCAGTGTCGCAATGCGGTTTTTGTCTAAAGGTTGGCTCACCATCATGCTATGGCTGTTTGAGAATCCTTCAATAAGGGATTGCTGTAGAGGCGATGATTGAGCGAGATCAACATCAACGTAACTATAGCTATAATTGTAGGTCACTTCGGTACCGTACCGATTCACTGGGAAACTATAGGATGTGGCAGCAATCGTGGTGTTGTAAGCCCCCAGCCATTGTAAGGAAAGTCGGTCACCAAATCCTAAAACATTGTTGTTGGTAACGGCAACCCCGTAGCGATACGTCCCTACATTGGGGCGACCTTGGTTATCCCACGTGGCTGAAACCTGCCACGGTTTGACTTCTTTGACCTTAAAAGTGATATCTGTTTCACCCGCATTGGCTCCTGATTCAAGAACGGCTTTTAATCGGTAGTTGTGATGCCGGTGCAATTGATTGATCGTTTTTTCGAGCGTTTGCACATTAAACACATCACCACGATGGAGGTTTAAGTGTTTACCAATCACACTGGGTCGATAGTATTTATATTCGGCAAGTTCAACAACTCCCAAGTGGCCTTCAATCACCTGGAGCGTGATCGTTTCATTATCAACGTCCTGTGGGGGCAAAAACACTTTTGTGGTGACGTAACCATCATCATAAAAAACTTGCTGTACGTCTTGTGCTGCTTGTTCAAGATCACCTAGTGAGAGCGTGCGTCCTTGGTAGCGAGATAGAATGTCATCAAAGTGATCTTCTGGATAGATTTTACTGCCTTCAATTAAAATGGTAGAGACTTGAAATTGATTTGGATCATCAAGGATCTCTTCGGCTGGTGGCCCATCAAGTTCTAGCTCGAAGGGTTCAGGAT
>CAYGPY010000003.1:15823-32887 GCA_964351765.1 uncultured Vampirovibrionales bacterium | reverse complement strand
GATCTTTTTTGATTTCTTTTTTATCACCTAAAGGATCAATGTTTTTTTCAGGATTGACCTCAACTTCTTGAATGATGAAAGAGGGATTTGATTGGGGCGAAAGGGTTGTTGCCTGCTGAGCCAGTGACGTGGGTGCCGCACTTATAAATAACAAGCAAAATAAAAGTACACTAAGACGTGTTTTAACGTGCAAGAATAAATCTAAGGATTTACCAAGGCAACGTTGTTGTGAATTGTGGTGAACGCTCAACACGCTTTTATATCCAAAAACCGCTGCATAAAATACTGATTGTTGTCGATTTATATCAACAACAATAACGCCGTACTTAAATACAGTTATGTAATAAATGGTGATTTTAGTGGTGAAATAAATGCCCCAGAAGTGACGATTTAAATCAATTCGCAAGTTTTAGATGTTGCCTGATGATGGCAACAAACATCTCTATCTCTTTGTATAAATAGTAGCACTATACCTACATGGGGTGTGTGATTTCATGAGCTTCTTAATATTTCGTTACATTCTGAAGTGCTTTAGAGACGTGCTTGATAGCGTTTTAGTGCGTTGGCTATTTCGCTTTTCAGAGCCGTGTCAGAGTGACGTTGCTTTTCTTCAAAGGCATCGTTTAATACATTGGCAAGTCGTGTTGTGTTGAACGTGCTATCGTCGGCTGAAGTATCAACGCTTAAATGTTCACTGAGTGACTCAGATAGTTTCTGCTTTAAGCGTGAGGAGGTTTCCTCGGGTGATAATTCACTCTGTATTTCTGACTCAATAAGTGATGATACGTCTTCAATCTTTTTAATAGATTT
Organism: uncultured Vampirovibrionales bacterium; assembly: GCA_964351765.1. Lineage (GTDB taxonomy): Bacteria > Cyanobacteriota > Vampirovibrionia > Vampirovibrionales > Vampirovibrionaceae > CAYGPY01. The sequence goes on along the minus strand of CAYGPY010000003.1, from coordinate 32,077 downwards.
ACCAGAAGGCGGTGCCACAAGCTTGCCATTATTTTTGAAACCTGCTGGATGCATGTTATTGAGCTCACTAAAATCATAGGTTGACTCATCGGTGAGATCTTTTAGTTGCAGAGAGCTTAACAAACTTGTGTTTACAGAACTGCTGAAGTAGTTCGCATTGTCGGCATTAATGGAGTTATCGTTAAACGCTGAAGCGGGCATAAACTGAGGGTTGTATAGCGTGGAAGATGTAATTGTTTGAGGTATGGCTTTGTCTAATGTTGGTGGGACATAACCTGGAATAATCACAGAGTTAAAGACAACATCGCCTGGAATACCACCGGTATGAACAACGCCATCCGCATTACCGGACAGATTCACGGTGGTACCGGCTTGTGTGTTTGATGAGGTGATAGATATTGTTGCTCCGGTCATATCAAGCTCGATTGAATCACCACCGGTACCAATCGTTCCTGTTGGCGTATTGATAATATTAATACTGCTGTCAGAGCCAGCAATAATGTTAGCACCAGCACCGTTGGCATCGGTTAAGCTACCACCATTAACTGTTAGTTGAATACCACCTGTACCCACATCGATAGTACCTAGTGCTGCACCACCATGGATTTCAATATAAGCACTCGCATCATCACTATTAATAACCAGCGTACCCGTACCACCTAAATCAATATCAAAATCACCATCAACAGTAGCTGTACCAATGTTATCAGTGCCCTCATGAGTTGATGTTTCTGTATTATAACCTTGAAAACTAAGGGTTGTGGCGGCATTTAATTTAATGTTAGGAGTCTCGCTACCGGCGCTACCATCAAGAACGAAGCCCTGTGTGTACATCGTCACGGTGTTGAATGCATAAGCACTCAAGTCTAAGCTATCAAAGGCCATGTTGCGATCGTTACCCCAAATGCCGAATAAGAGCTGGTTGGTTGTAATATTACTGTAATCAATATTCCAATTAGAATTTGGTCCATCTACATACAGCGTACTTGAGTCAACATTACTAAAATATCGTGGGCGTAAATATAAATTACCACTATCAACAGTACCTGTTAAATCTACATTGACGCCACCTAAATATAAATTGCTAACAGGATCGACGTGACCTGCCAGTGTTATTGTATCGCTATATAATCCCATGTGGTGTGAGCTAATATCGGCTGTTGCTTTAATATCAAGATGCTCTTTTGCATAAAGATTTAAGTTTTTAGCAAACGAAACGGTATCGCTTACTTCGAGATTCTTGGTGATTGATGAGTTACCAATATAGAGGTTTGCAACGTCAAGGTTGTCCAACTCACCCTGATTAATAGAGAAGTGACCAAGGGGTTCGGCATCAGTTGTGAGGCCTTGTTCAACTTTAACCATTCTATTAGCATCAACAGCCCAAGTGTGAAGCCAGCCATTAGAGGTGACATTACCATCTATATTAACTGTGTCACTTGTAATATAGATACCTTTTGATGGATTACCTACGCCATAACCATGAGTTAATGTGGCACCTGGATCAATTGTTACATGTGCACCACTACGAAGATATAAGCTTGAATCCATTTTTGTGATATCAGACTCAACCGTCAAACCGACGGTATCATTCGTTCGCCCAAACAAAACGGTGGCTGCTGTTATGTTATCCAATTCACCCTGATTGAAATGTAAGCTTCCAACAGGCTCGATGTCTGTCTCAAGACCACTACCAAGGGTTATGGCTCTATCGAGTGAGGATTGATAGAAATACGCCGCTGAGGTGCCAGTATCAATAGTACCGTCAATATCAATCGTATCACCATAAACTTGAATAATACTTTCAGTTGTCGTGACAGCGACACCATCATCAATTTTTACTAGGTCTTTGTTGGCTAAAACTAGTCGCTCAGCAGTAATATCGTCTGATACCGTGAGACTGCCCACATCATTGCTTTCACCAATGGTGAGTTGGTGTGAGTTAATTAAACCCAATTCGCCTTGCGAAATATGCATCACACCAACCGGTTCCGCATCAGTAATTAAGCCTGTACCCACTTCAATGGCTGTATTGTTAGAAGCGCCTGTTCCTGTGTATAGAGCAACAGAGCTGGTACCAGCATTAACCGTATTATTAATATCAAGCGTGTCGCCACGGAGTTCAATGTGATTGTTATTACTGCTTAGGCTACCATTAATGGTGGTTGTGCCAGCACTTCTAAGGTAAATGTTGCCATCGTGGTTTATATCGCCATCCACTGTCAATCCGGCATCATAGGATTCAATACCAATTAAAATACCGCCGGTTACACGGTTAATTTCACCTGTTGTAATCTCAAGATGCCCAACGGGCTCCACATTACCAGTACCACCATTTACAATGTTCGTTACAATATTTGTAGAGGATCTAAGGTAGGTGTTTTGTGTGCCACTGTTAATCGTGCCATCAATATCAAGTGAATCTGCTCTGAAAGATATGGCTTTGTTGTTAGAGGAGATATCAATATCAGAGGTTAGATGAATGGCGTTTCTATTTTCAAACGCTGTGTGATGCTGTAAGTTAAGAACATCTGCGGTGATCGAATAATTACCGGTATCATTAGTTTCTCCAATATACATCCAGCTAGCCGAAGACACGAGATCAAGCTCTGCGGTACTTAGATGTATACGGTCTAAAGGTTCCGCATCGCTAATAAGCCCACTGCCCACTTCAATGTCACGAGCGTTTTCGGCTGTACGAAGATACACATGTCGACTTGTTCCTAAAGTAGTTACGTTGTTATTAATATCAAGGCTGTTGGACTGTAAAACGATATGCCCACCACTTGTGGTGAGGCTGCCATCCACAACAATACCGTCTTTAGAATAAATATATAAACCGGCATTGGTACCTTGGCTGATATTATCAGCGATGGTGACAGTGTTGGTGTCGTCGGTTTGACCAATTATGATGGCGTACGTATCCATTAGGTTTAATTCAGCATTGCTGAGTGAAATTTTATCCAGAGGTTCGGCATCGGTTAATAAATTGTTATTCAGTTCAAAGTCACGGTTGTTGTTTCTAGAGTAGAGATAAGTGTTACGTGACGAATCTGTTTTGATGGTGTTCTGAAAATCCATTGAATCGCCATAAAGATAAATATGCCCAAGTTTATCGTTGGCAACACCGGTGGTGTCCAGCTTACCAATGTTATCTAACGCTGCACCATAAAGTTGAATGTGCCCACCTTCAGTACGGATCATATCGTTGTTATCCACAAACGATAATGTACCTGAACCGTTGTTATCATAATCGGCAATCAGTTGAAAGTGTCGTCCTTCTTCGGTTTGCATTGATAGCAAATCATCACTCAGATCACCCACGGTGATGTCGTTGCTCGCCTCTAATCTCACCGTTGCATTGCCGGCTAAGGACTCTAGTTTTGTTTCACCAATAATCATGGTTGCAGGGGCATCGGCGTTTAAAATGGTGTTGTCATCAAGCTGGGCATCATCGGCACCCGCACCATCCACAATCATAATGTCGGTGGGATCTAAAAGAAGGTCGCCAACGTCACCAGCCTGGCTTTTTAGATCCACATCACCTTGAAAGTTGAGCGACTGCTTACCTGAAACTTCAACAAAACCACCCTTACCATCTACAGAGGTTGCTGAAATATCACCATAGAACTGGGTTGAATTATCCGCCCAAACAATCACTTTGCCAGCATCACCACTTAGTGTGGCATCGGCATTGATATCGACATTGGTGGTTACCCAAGTTTTATCGGCGTTTTGAACATTCGCATTTTGACCACGGAAGTCACCACCCACTAAAATTTCACCACCACCAGTTGTACCAGAGGCATCAACCAAGGCATCACCATACAGAGCCACCTGATCACCAAGCAGTTCAACATGACCACCGGTACCATCTGTACCAGATGCCAATACATCACCTGTATTGTGATTAATATCACCCGTTACGTTAATATCACCACCTGTTGTACCTGTGGCGTCAATCGTACCAGTGTTCATTACAATGGCATTGTTTTCGATGCTGTGGCCTTTGATACGGATTTTACCACCACTCATATCTACAGCGGCAGCGCGAATCACACCAGAGTTATTAACCGTTTTGTCATAAAGGTTTTGAGCAAGCTCGGCTTCAATTTCAATGACGGAAGCATTAATGTCACCGGTATTACTAATGGCATCCTGCAGGGTGGCAACTTTTTCAATTAGCGCCTCATCAACGGTTACATTTACAGCCACATTATCACTCATATTGAGTGTAATGGCATCACCAACGGCTAAGGCTACGCTAGCGGCATTGATTTGACCTGTGTTTTGAATGGCCGAAGCATTCATGGCAATAAAGTTCTCAGCCTGAATACTGCCCTCATTGGTAATACCTTTTGCAACCTGCCCGTCAGCATTTTTAAACTGAAAACGTCCCGCCAGAAAATCGTGATTAGAGATGTCTAAGGTACTAGCAATTAAGGAACCCACATTGATGTTGGCATTGGTTCCAAAGGCAATACCGTTTGTGTTTATCAAGCCCACAATACCCGCATTGGCATTAACAGCACCATTAATACTTGAGGCATTGCTACCAAGAATACGGTTTAAAATGCTTGAACCACTTAGTAAAAAGTTGAAATTGACGGTTTCATGACTGGCGACATCAAAACTTTGGTAGTTAATAATGGCATTTTGAGAGCTTGAGGTAATGTTGAGCGTATCGCCATTCACCTCAACGTTCACATCCCCTTCAACAACTTGCCAGCCAGTGGGTAAGGCAAACGCCATAGGTGTTATAAGGATATTTAGCAGTATAAATAAGGCAATCGCTGCTTTTTGGAATACCCGCCCAGCACAAAATGACCAAACACCGTTTAAGGCACTATATAAAGAGGCGAGATTAAAAAGGAAATCCTTTTCGTTAGTCGTAAAAGAACGAAATTTCCCATCAACAAAGCAAATAAAACGGTGGCTATTGCTACCGCTTCTAAATACACTTGTACTTGGCTTCTGTAAGAGTGTTTTCAACTAACTAAATACCAAACCATTAATTATTACTAGTCTTAACGTCTATTTTAGTGATGTAAATACAGCCTAATCTTCATTCATTCAATATATCGGCAAAAAATGCCCAAACTTTAACACAATTTCTTTATTCTCACCTCGTGAATCACCCTCTTCCTCCAGAATGGTTGAAAGTTGAAGGTTCTCCTGCACTATAACCAAAGCCGACAAATACTATAGAAGTATTAATCACCACTGTTGCATTGCTTCAATCACGGTCTCCTGATCTGACATTAAATACCCTTGTGTTGTTGTAATATCAGCATGGCCTAATGCCTTTTGAATTAGATGTAAGGGTCGACCTTTCTCTGCGTTCATTGTTGCAAAAGTTCTTCTCAGTCCGTGAGGTGTTACCTTGATACCCGATCGGTCACTTACTTTTTTTACCATCCTAGCAATGTTTACTGGTATTAAAGGCAATTGCTTGTTGACTATTAGAACTTACGTTTAAAGTATTACCATCAACATGAAAGCTAACATCTCCTTCAACGACATCCCAACCTGAAGGCAGAGCAAAGGCAACGGAATTAAACAGCAAGCACATCAGAAGGGTTAAAGCCACCGAAATTCGATGGAAAACATGTTTATTAAAATTCGCATTTAAGTAACTAAATAACGAAGCAAGGTTGAATAAAAAATCTTTCTTGTGAGTTGTCATCATACGAATTTTGCCATTCACGATACAAATATATCGATGGCAATTACTTCCGCTTCGAATAATGATGGACTGGTTATTCACTGAAAATACAACCTAACTTTAAGTAGTTATGAATCTACTAGTTAAGTATCGGTAAAATTACAGGTTCCTTTAGTTAAAAAGGGTTTAAAAGCCTTTAATTAAAAGTGTTTCCTGCAAACTCTTGGCATCGAAGCTTTTTCAGCGATTAGGCTACTAAGTAATGTAAAGATAATAGAGGAAAATCATTCATATGATGCCCATTAAATGATTACGGGGTGATTTGACTCACTTATCAGATCGAACGAGAGGAAACTCAATACACTCACTGAGTTACAGCCGTTTCAATCCTATACCTTGGTATCATTATGGTTTCAATTTTGGATATTAGAACACATTACAACGATCGATGCATTTAAAACAAGTAACACGAGTTGTTACAAAACAGAAATAGTCTGACAGGAATTCTTTTTGAGGGTCTTTAGTCCTTTTAGTGATAAAGAATTACACGAAAATTCTCTTTCGCAGTACATACACGCTATGAACCTAAAGTGAGACAGAAATGTCAGCTCTATCATTTCCAACATTTAATATGATTTACCGTACAGAAAGGAGTGACTAATGCTCCCTTCTTTATTTACGAATAGACAGCCATCACAGCCTATATTTGCAGGTAAGCAACGCACTCCCGAACAAGAAGCGAAAGCAGCCGAAAGACGAGCACAGCATCAACTTGCCCAAGAGCGCCGGAGTGCCTTTCCCACGAGTCTCAAGTTATTAACACCACTTAACGATGGCCAAGTTAGTCCTAAAAAACTAGAACAAATTCTAGCGGGTTTAGGTAGCAACCACGCCATCCAAAAAATGTCACCTCAATTAGCAAAAGCACTTGAGGGCCTAGTAATAAATGCCGAAGACGTTTCAACCATTGAATCGGCACACCAGCAAGAACTCGAACTTCTTAATAATCTGCGAATAATTACAAATTTATTTACAAGCAGTGTCGAAGATACCGGAAATTTATGCCGAGTTATCAGTGCTATTGAGAACAAAGCACTACGAAATCACTTAATCACAGAATATCTGTTAAATTATTACACGCAAAGAGACTATAATTTAGTAAAAACACTCAACAGCATTACAGATGAAGCAGTTGCTACTGAATGGCGCACCGCAATTACTGCCCGACAAGAACCACGGTTTCAAGTATTGGCACTTAATCTCGTTACAGACGCGATTTTAAAGACTAATAAAGAGCTTGAGGAATTAACTTCACCAAAAAATAACAAACAAAAAACAAAAAAAACGGACCAAAAAAAAGATACACCCTCGCCAAAACTACTTCAGGCAAAAAAAGAACTATTAGTAAAAGAGCTCTCTCCTATCGTGAACCGAGTTAGCAAGTATGTTGACTCAGCCAAACGTGAGGATACGGCCGTTTGTCTAATGGAATTACCTGATGATATATTACAAAGTATATTACCCACTGTAAGTAGTTCGATGATAGATTGGGTAGGACTTAAAAACACAGATCCAACGACACTAATAAAAGAGTTCCGTGAAAATACTTGTTTGCAGTTACTAGCCTCAAAAGATGCACCTGTGCGTATAAACGTACCTCGTTTTCTTAATAAAATGGAAGCGAGTCCCGTACGCGATACCTTAGTAGATCTTACACTATCCGACCCCGATGACAGTATACGGGCTCATCTACTGTCTTGGAATGCTACAAAAGACATCGAACCCGAAAAGGAATCTGATACCAAGCATAGTACTAAAACAAAAAATAACTCTACTGACTTAGAAGTGGAAAAGAAAAAAAACACAGCACTAATGACGCCCGAACAGGTTGATTCCTTAATGTTGGATTTAATCAGCAAAAAAATTAATTCACCCTATTATTCCAGTAAATATCCTTTACGGATCGTTACTACCTACATCGACATGGCTTCCAACGATGACTTAAAAACAAAATTAATTGAACATTTTTTAAACTATCCTCCAGAGTTTGAGGATAACATCTTTGGATTATGGGCAATTTATCATCTGGATTCCATAAAAGATGAACACGAAAAAGTACGTATCACCAAACAATATGCCAATACTAAACTCCCCTATACTGCTACTCAATGGGGCTATACCATCTCTAGTATTAAAGATGATGATACCCTGCTAGATGTTATCCGTTTCATCAAGAACAGTCAGCATCCCCTTCGGTTAAAAAATCTTGCGGATAATATTTTTGCCGACAATAAAGAGATGAAAGAACATTTCATTGATGAAATATTCAATACTGAACAAACGCAAGCTCAAAACCCTGCAGGTTTAGAAAGAGTCAAAGTAAGCTTGGTATCTATTATTGAGGATGATAGTCAACGTTTAGAAGAAATTAAAAAATTACTTACACATCCAAACGATAACATTCGCAGAAGTTCTTGGAGATTATTAGAGTTTGTTAAGCCAGCTTCTCAGCGAAAAATATTGCTGAAAAATCTACTTAATGACCCCGATCTTATTGTTCGTAAAAATGCTGTTATCGCAATTGAAGATATTACCAATGAGGCCGATCGAATTGCGTTTGTTAAACAAGTATTAAACGATGAGGATACTACACTTCGAACTTACCTTCCAAGGATCATCAAAAAAATATCAGAAAATAAAAGAACACGAAACCGCATCATTTCATCCTTATATAATTCTAAGGAGAATCCTGAAGCGGTGAGATTAGCTATCATTAAACACCTAGATCTTATTAGTGATCCAATCTTACGAGATAAAGTAATAGAACACCTATGCTTTGATCCTGATCCTGAAGTTCGCAGTAATGCATTACAAGAATTATCTACAATGAAAAATGTGAGAAATATGAAAGCCCTTGTACAGCATTATTCAGGGTTTTCTGACTCTAGTATTACAGATAGCATGAGTGACAGTATCCTTAAGTCAGTCATTCCTGATCTAAATGAACAATTAAAAGACTACGATAGCATGGCTTTATTACTCCAACCCTTCAAAAAAACAAATTTCCAACAAGCGGCTTCAGATAGAAAAACAAGTAAAATACCTATTGGTTTTGCCCATACACTTTCATCTATCCATTTGGCTAGTACTCTAGAGATGGATGCCGGCGAAATCCGAAGAGTTATATTTCCTCAGTATTATAAGTTAATGGCCCATGCCAAAAGTGTGGTTAACATGATGAACGATGCCGAAGATGAGAATATTGATACAAGTAGAATACTCAATAGCTTTAGAAACTATCGGAGTGAAATATTAACAGGACTAACACTACTCGGGCCTGAAGTGCTCCAAAGAAAACTAACGTTAACACTGGATCCGTTTGAAGATTTCCTTTCATTAATCATGAAACTACCAAAAAACGACGTGCCTTTAATGCAGTCTATTCACTCCTTAAGTCACCGTCGTAACGTTAATCCTGAAGCAGTGATTCGATTAGTTGAATTATGTGTGGGGATGACCTTATTGAGTAAAAACGAGCAGCTTATGCTTGAACTTGAAAAACTACTACGTGGCGACCAGAATACACCCTTAGACACCAACGATTTAAGCGAAGTTTACCTAAGATCTTTAATCGACTATTCCAACCCTAAATCAGTCATAACAAGTGATCTATTGAAACAATGGGACTTAGAAGAGGTTTCAACATTGGTTTACATGCAAGACAAAACGGATGGTAAAAAATTCCTTTTTAAGAATATTATGACAGGCATGGGTAACAATAGTTTTGAAGCTCAAATCAGTGACACTCAAAGTTACGTAGGAATTTCTAATAAAGAAACAGAGAAAACCTTTAAGACCAATGGTCTTGATATTGACACGTGGCTTCATTATCCCACCGAACATGTTTTTTCAACCCTGAGCGACGATGATTTATCCTTTAGACAAGCGATGAGCCAACAGTTGTTCGATGAAACCGCATCTCAGATTTCTCAATTGATGGGCAGTCAAAGGCATAACATCCCAAGCTTGCTAGATGTAGCAACAGCCAAAGGATTATTTACGGCTCTTAAACGTTCTAGCTTACCCGTTGATTTTGAAGAAGGTCAACTCTGTTGGCAAGGCGACAGCACTCCTTCTGCAGAGGAAACTAAATTACTTATTGGAACGATAAGTACATTTGGCAAGTCACGCGGTGTTTGGAAAAAAGCATCTAAAGAAAGCAACACAGCAATACTAGACATACAAACAAAACTAAACGCTTCTCAGTCACTTATAGAGGAATGTATTACCGAAAACAAGCCTTCAATTTCTTATACATTCAAGGCTTGGGATAGAAACCCCGGACATGGCTTGTTTTTAGGTACTTACGGCAGTAACTGTGTTGCCATGAATATGTTCAACAATCAGGAGATTTTAACGTTTACTACCAGTAAATCTATCCAGATGGTTGAACTTATAGACAATGGTACTAAGGAATCTGTTGGCGTGGCTTTTGTATATTGGGTAAAAGATCAAGACAATCAACTTTATCTCGCAGTCGATTCAATGGATGTCAACAAAAAATACCTGAAAGAATCCAAAACTACATTAATTCGAGAACATCTCGTTGAATTTTTGCAACAATACTCACAAGACGTTTCAGGTAAAAAGAACGTCCCCATTATCATTGGTAAATACAATAATGACATACCAACCAAAGATTTAGGAATCGTATTTAAAGATTTTAACTTTGTCGGTAACATCAGTTCCAGCAAGGCTTACACCGAATTACTTGGTGGCAAAGTAGGTGTGAATTACCCTCACCGTAAAGAAGCTCGTTTGCTAGCGGCCTAATAGGAAAATACCTTCTTCATAAATAGTATCGATAAGCTTCAACTAAATGTTTTATTTCCGACGTTTTTTCAACAAGGTTATAACATTAGGAAACTCAATTATTATTGCCGGTGGTGTCGTTGACAGAGCAACCACAGTCAATCACACTGATGAGAACGCAAAACCAGGCAATGTTATAACCCCTTAAGTCAGTTCTTAAGAAAACAAGATTTGCACGCAGCAAGTGTTAGAGATACTCTCAATTCACTTGTCACCAATACATTAAACGCTTACCTACTGAAATAAAATGCCTTTAAGCCTGTATTGCTTTAACCAAGCTATGTGGATTGGCAGGATGATTTGGCCATGTCAACACTTCATCGGTTGTGGGCACATGTACCATCGAGATACATTCATCCACAGGGCATACCAAACTGCACAAATTACAGCCCACACACGTGTCATCTTTAATACGGGGCACACGGGTATCAATTTGAAGTGCAATCGATTGATGTGCACCATCTTCACAAGCCGTGTAGCACAATTGGCAACCAATACATTTTTCAGCATTAATGTTAGCAATCACTTTATAGTTCAAATTCAATTCTTCCCATCGACGCAACTTACTCGCCGTAACACCTGTTAAATCCGTTACTTTTGACATGTTCTTTTTATCTAGATAGTCACTTAAGCCTTCATTTAAATCTGTCACAATACGATAGCCATAATGCATTACGGCCGTACATACTTGCACCGAAGAGGAACCCATTAATAAAAATTCAGCCGCATCTTCCCAGGTTTCAATTCCGCCAATACCTGAAATCGGAATATTAAAGTCAGGATGACTCGCTAAGTCGCTCACCATATTAAGAGCAATCGGCTTAACAGCAGGGCCACAATACCCACCATGGCTAGAGTAACCTTGAACCGACGGGTTGGGTTCCATTGTATTTAAATCAATGCCCGTTACCGAGTTAATAGTGTTAATCAAAGACACCGCATCCGCACCGGCCGCTTGAACAGCCAAGCCAATGGGTACAACACTCGCAACGTTTGGTGTTAGTTTTACAATCACAGGTTTTGTAGCAACTTCTTTCACCCAGCCCGTGATTTTCGCAGCCACATCAGGGTTTTGACCTACAGCTGAACCCATACCTCGTTCACACATGCCGTGTGGACACCCAAAGTTCAACTCAAACCCATCAACGCCAATCTCTTCACAACGACGAATACAATCATGCCATTCCTCACGTGTTTCAAACATCATCGAGGCAATCAAAGCATGGTTAGGAAATTTCTCTTTTACCTCTTTCATCTCAGCCAGGTTTTCTTCTAGCGAACGATCGGTAATCAACTCAATGTTATTCAAGCCCATCATGCGTTTATTCTTGTAAGAGATTGCACCGTAACGACTAGAGACATTTACAATAGGTTGCCCTAGTGTTTTCCAAACTGCCCCGCCCCATCCAGCACGAAAGGCGTTCATAACTTGGTCGCCTGTGTTTGTTGGCGGAGCCGAAGCGAGCCAAAAAGGATTTGGCGCTTTAATGCCCGCAAAATCAATGCTTAAATCGGCCATCTTAGTTGCCTCCTTTTTGGGCAGTGCCCATCATAAAGTGATTCATTCCTCTAGCGGCATCTCGTCCGTGAGCAACGGCATTCACGACTTCTTTACCACCATTCACACAATCACCGCCTGCAAAATAATGTGGGTTGGTTGTTTGATATTGATTATTTACAAGCACCTTATTTTTTTCAAGCGTCACGCCCTCTATTTGCTCAAAGAAGCTCACCTGTTTTTCTTGACCCGTTGCAAAAATAACGGTATCACAAGGTAATTCAAATTCAGTGCCCGAGATCGGTTGAAGCTGGCCATTTTTAATTTCGTTTTCAACACACGTAATTCCGGTTGCTGAATCCGTGCCGATAATTTCAACAGGTGACGTCATATACAATAACTTCACACCATGTTGTTTTGCCAGATCTACTTCAAACCAATACGCACTTTGATCATCAGGGGAACGGCGATAAACCAACGTGACATCGGCACCCAACAGGGCAGATTCAACAGCCGCATCAATGGCTGTGTTACCACCACCAATTACAACAACACGTTTACCAACCGAAACCTTTTGTTCTTTTTCACGCAAGTTATAAATAAACTCGGCCGCACCATACACGCCCTTGAGTGCTTCGCCCTTAATACCTGTTTGACGTGATTGCCCTAAGCCAATACCTAGAAAAATCGCATCATAGTTTTTTTCAATCTCAGTTAATTTTTCTGGTGTAATACGTTCACCTGTTTTGATTTCAAAACCAATTTTTGAGATGTAGTCCACTTCACGTTGAGAATCTGCATTTGAATATTTATACGGTGCCACGCCATATGTGTTTAAGCCACCGGCTTTCTCACTGGCTTCAAACACCGTCACGTCATGCCCTAGGCGAGTAAGCTCGTGTGCACAGGCTAAACCCGCAGGCCCACCACCAATAACGGCTGCCTTCTTACCTGTCGACTCACCTTTTTCAAAAAAGTGAATATCATTATCAATCACATGATCCGTAGCATAAGCTTGTAAACGACCGATATCAATCACTTTTTCGTTTAGTCCATGATATACACACGCGCCTTCACACAACACTTCTGTAGGGCAAACAGTACCACAAGACTTACCCATAATATTCTGGGTCATAATTGTTTTAGCCGACCCTTCAATATTGTTACTCATAATTTGACGAATAAACATTGGCACATCAATATCAGACGGGCATGCAATCGTGCACGGTGCATCATAGCAAAACAAACACCGTGAGGCTTCAATCGCCGCCTCGTTATCTGTCATTCTAGGTTTAATCGGTTCAAATGGTTTTGCTTTTGTTTCAGTTGAACTCTTAGTTTGATTCGGTGACATTGGAGACCTCCAGTGTATTTTTCGGCATTAGGCTATAGTAAACAACACTTGAAATAAATAGCCCAATAAACCATGCATAATCATAAAAATTAGTAAAGATAGTGGGAAGTAACCCTGATGGGATCGCATCAACTTGAAGTAAAAACCCAGGAATATTTGGCAGCACACCCAAGGCAAGTGCAAGCAATGCAACGTGGTTATACCCATTGTTATAGGTGTAAGCACCTTTGTTTTGATATAAGTCGTTTAATAGCACCTTAGTTTTACGAATCAAAAAATAATCCGTCATCAAGATGCCCGCAACCGGACCCAACAAAGCAGAGTAACCAACAAGCCACGTAAAAATATAACCTGAAGGGTCGGCAACCAAGCGCCACGGCATTATCAAAATACCAATTACAGCAGTAATCAAACCACCGGTTTGAAAGTTGATTTTTGAGGGTGCTAAATTGGCAAAGTCATTGGCGGGAGCAACCACGTTAGCGGCCACATTCATGGCAAGCGTTGCCAAGCAAATAACCAGCATTGCAATAAAAATAAGAACAGGGTTTTCAAAGCGACCAATTAGAATAATAGGATCCCAAATATACTCGCCATAAATCACAAAACTAGCACTCGTCACGGCAATCCCGATAAAAGCAATGAGTGTCATGGTTGTAGGTAATCCCAAAGACTGGCCAAGAATTTGTGCTTTTTGATCTTTTGCGTAGCGGGTAAAATCAGGAATATTTAAACTCAACGTTGCCCAGTACCCAACCACACCCGTTAAAGCAGGAATAAAGAACGCCATCATATCGGCTGATGTTTTAAAATTTGAAGGCGCATGAAATAAATTTCCAAAACCACCCGCTCTTTGGTAAGCCCAATACAACAAGCCCAATCCACTAATCACTAAAATAGGTGCCGCATACGTTTCAAGCACTTTAATTGATTCAATGCCTTTAAAAATCAAAGAAACATTAATACCCCAGAAAATCATAAAGCAGAAGAACTGAGCAATGGTAACACCAAAGGCATCGGGGAAAACAGCAGGCATGGTTGCTAAGCCCGGCCACAGCATATTTAGCATGGTATAAATAGCCGTACCACCAATCCAAGCTTGAATACCAAACCACCCACATGCTACAATCGCCCTGAGTGTAGCTGGGATATTAGCCCCTTTCACGCCAAAGCTAAGACGAGCATACACAGGAAACGGAATGCCGTACTTCACGCCCACATGGCCATTTAAGATCATCGGCACGAGCACAATAATGTTACCAATAAAGACCGTCACGATGGCTTGCTTCATATTCATGCCACCATTTATTAATGACGCTGACATCATATAGGCCGGAATAGAGACACACATCCCCACCCACAACGCCATAAAGTGAAATGCAGACCAAGTGCGTTCGTTCTCATGCACCGGTGCCAAATCGTCATTTAATAAATTGCTATCGCCCTGAAACATACTTCGTTAAAAATCCTTTATTCAATAAATTTAAGAACCTATTTCACTCAATGATTCATCCAAAGCACGGACCAATTGATCCACTTGCTCTTTAGTAATACTTAAAGCCGGTGCCAAACGCACCACATTACCAAACAAACCGCCTTTACCAATCAACACGCCCTTAGTGCGGCAGCGCTCCATCAAGTCATTACATTCGGCCGTGGCGTATTCTTTGGTGGTTCTGTCTTTCACCATTTCAAAGCCCATCAACAAGCCACGTCCACGTACGTCACCAATTAACTGATGACGAGACATTAACTCATTTAAACCGTCACGCAGGTACTCCCCCACTTTATTGGCATTTTCAATCAATTTTTCTTCTTCAATAATTTCCATAGTGGTGTAGGCTTGCATCGCTTGATACGGATCACCGGCAAACGTGTTGAAGTACAACTTCCCTGCTAAAGGCGCAGCGACCTCGTCTTTCATCAGTACAGCACCTGCGGGAGCACCATTACCAAATCCTTTGGCCATGGTAATCACATCAGCATCAATGCCAAGTTCTTTGGTTAGTAAGAAACTCACACCGCAACGACCAGCACCGGTTTGTACTTCATCACTAATGTATTTGCCACCGTAGTTATGAACGATGTCGGTTACTTTATGGAAGTATTCTTTAGGGGGCGTGATAAAGCCACCCACACCCATTACTGGTTCGGCAATCATGCCTGCAATCTTACCGTGCGTTGAAGTCTGAATCGCAGATTCAACCGCATCAGCACACTCTAGAGCACAACTATCAGGTTGCTTGCCAAACGGGCAGCGATAGCAATTAGGGGCTTCCACCGAGGTTACATCCGCAATTGGTTGTGACCCAAATCGCCAAGACGAATGGCCACAGGTTGCCAACACACCAGAGGTACCACCGTGATAACCGTGGCGTAAATTAATGATCATACCCTCGTTGGTGGCATGGCGAACCGACATAAAAGCCAATTCATTGGCTTCAGAACCCGAATTAGTGAATGCACATCGATCAATACCTTTAGGTGCTTCACCTACCAGTTTTTCGGCAAGCTTAGCTGGGTACTCATTCACGTATAACGTTGTTACGTGCTGAATCGTATCGTTATCAATCATCTCTTTTAAACGTGCTTGAATTTTAGGGTGGTTATGCCCTGCTGAAATTGAAACAATCCCGCCGATACAATCCAGATATTCACGGCCAGTATCATCATACACATTACATCCCTTGGCACGGGTTAAGTGCAATGGCTCTTTGTAATAATGGGTGGCCGTTGGAATAAAATGTTTTTTACGAATATCCATTAACGCCTCTGTTGAAGGCGGTGTTAGTGTTTCAGTTGTCATCAGTTGAGAATCCTTAAATTTAAAGCTACACAATTAAAACGCATCAAATACGATTAAAA
>CAYGPY010000003.1:0-15813 GCA_964351765.1 uncultured Vampirovibrionales bacterium | reverse complement strand
ACAAGTTCGTTATAGGTTTCAGGACGACGATCACGATAGAACTGCCATAAATCACGCACTTCACGAATTTGATCAAAGTCTAAATCAGCAACCAACAATTCATCTTTATCACGAGAGGCTTGCGCAACGATTTCGCCACGTGGATTTACAAAGTAAGATTGACCGTAAAATTCGCCAATATTCCAAGGTGCTTCGGTTCCAACACGGTTAATGGCAGCCATAAAATAACCGTTCGCCACTGCGTGAGCAGGTTGTTCAACACGCCATAAGTACTCAGATAATCCGGCAACGGTCGCCGATGGATTAAAGACGATATCGGCACCGTTTAAACCAAGACAACGAGCACCATCAGGGAAGTGTCTGTCATAACAGATATACACGCCCACATTACCGTAAGCTGTTTTGAAAACAGGGTAGCCTAAGTTACCAGGCTTAAAGAAGAATTTCTCCCAGAAGCCTTGAACCTGAGGAA
Source organism: uncultured Vampirovibrionales bacterium (assembly GCA_964351765.1). Taxonomy (GTDB): domain Bacteria; phylum Cyanobacteriota; class Vampirovibrionia; order Vampirovibrionales; family Vampirovibrionaceae; genus CAYGPY01. The sequence continues at coordinate 15,341 of CAYGPY010000003.1, read as the reverse complement.
TGTGGTTCTTACGATACTTACCCAAGTAGGTTCCATCCGCATCAATCACTGCAGCCGTATTGTAGTACACGCCCGTCATGTCGACTTCGTAAATTGGAACCACAATAACCATGTTGTATTTTTTGGCGTAGTCCATCATCAATTGTGTTGTTGGGCCATCCGGAATGGATTCGGCCAGGCCGTACCATTTAATGTCTTGCGACGGGCAAAAATACGGCCCTGTAAAGATTTCTTGAAAACATAAAATCTGCACGCCTTGCTTACCCGCTTCATCAATAAGAGGTATATGAGCATCCAGCATTGCTTTTCTGTGTTCTTCACACGACGCTTCGGCTGGGGCTTGGTTTGCCATTTGAATAATCGCTGTTTTTACCATATTTGCCATCAATCATTTTCTCCTATTAAAAAAGAATCTTCAAAACCTAAAACAATGTTATTTAAAATTAACTATAGCCACTAAGAACTATGTGGCACCGATCAACTCTGGTTGACTGGTTAGCTCTTGAGCAAAGCCAGCACGGTGAATGTAGTTACCAAAACCCTTGCCTACTTTTGCCTCGCCATTCTCAATAGCAACCGTGCCGCGTAAAATAACGCTCTGGGTTTTGCCAGTGACCTTCCAACCTTCATAAGCAGAATAGTCACAATTCATATGTTGCGTGTCCACAGATAAAGTGTGCTTTTTCTGTGGATCAAAAATCACAATATCGGCATCCGAACCCACAGCAATGGTTCCTTTTTTAGGGAACATACCGAATATTTTGGCCGCTTGCGTGGAACTTAAATCCACAAACTTGTTTAGTGAAATACGATCTTTTTCAACACCTTCGGAGTACAACAACTCCATTCGGTTCTCTACACCCGGTGCACCGTTTGGGATTTTAGAAAAATCACCTTCGCCCATCTTTTTCTGATCCATACAGAATGGGCAGTGGTCTGTTGCCACGGTGTGAATTAAGTTCTGATCAATTCCTTGCCACAATGCCTCTTGATCTTTTGGTTTTCTAAGTGGCGGGCTGAAGATCCATTTTGAGCCTTCAAAACCAGGCTTTTCATACATTTCATCGTTTAATAATAGGTACTGAATACACGTTTCAACATGCACTTTTTGATTGCGGCGACCTACCTCACGTACTTTATTCAATGCACCTTCACATGTCATATGAACCACATAGCACGGATGACCACCTTGATTTGCCAAATCCATAAAGCGACCAGAGGCTTCGGCTTCAGCAATTTCGGGATGCGACAACGCATGGTATTTAGGTTCAGTCTTACCTTCGGCCAAGTGCTTTTGGGTTAGCTCGTCAAGCATGTCACCATTTTCGCAATGCGCAATTACAATACCACCATACTTACCTGATTCATCCATCAGTTGAATAATCTGACGATCATCCACCATTAAGGCACCCTTGTATGCCATAAATACCTTAAAGGATGTGGCACCTCGTTTTTCAACAATGTCTTTAATTTCTTTACGCGTGGTGTCATTAAAATCAGTAACGCCAACGTGAAAAGCATAATCACCCACGGCATTGCCATCGGCTTTTTGATGCCATGTATCAAGGGCATCATTCAACGTTTTACCTTGCGTTTGAATGGCAAAGTCAATAATACTAGTTGTGCCACCGTACAAACCGGCAAGCGTTCCGGTTTCAAACGTATCACTGGAGAACGTCCCCATAAAAGGAAGTTCCATATGCGTGTGGCAATCAATACCACCCGGGAAAAGTAACATTCCCATGGCATCAATCTCTTTATCCGCTTCAAGCGTTAGATTTGTACCAATGGTATGGATGGTTTCACCTTCAATATACACATCAGCCTGATATTTATCAGTAGCCGTAACTACCGTACCATTCTTAATTAATAACGATCCCATTGGGAATCCCCTCTTACAATCTATTTTTAACGGACAGTTGATGATCTAATCAGTTCAAAAAAACTAAATTAGGAAGGCGATAAAAGACATCGCCTTCCTAAAAATGAAGCACTACCAGATACTGGATTCTTTAACCCAACGTTGAATCACGGTTTTGGTATCGGTAAAGAAATCAACCGAACTCGCACCGTGCACACGGGTATCACCAAAGAAGGATTCCTTAGCACCACCAAAACTAAAGAACGCCATTGGTGCCGGAACACCAATGTTAATTCCTAGCATCGCTGGATCAGCATCATAAGCAAACTGACGTGCTGCAGCACCAGAGCTGGTGAACAAGGAAGCCGTGTTGGCAAACTCGGACTGGTTCATCCAGTCAATCGCATCATTCATTGTTTCAACCTTGGTGAGCAAAATAACCGGACCAAAGACCTCTTCTTTTGCAATTCGCATGTCAGTTGTCACACCACTGATAACGGTTGGTTTTAAGAAGTAGCCGGTTTCATCAACATCCTCACGGCCATCAACTAAAATTGTTGCGCCTTCATCCACGGCCGATTGAATCAAGCCTTTAACACGATCCAGAGCTTGCTTAGAAATCAACGGGCCTACATTGGAAGTGGCCTGAAGACCGTCACCAATACTCATCGACTTGGCTGTTTTCACAATCCCTGCTTCAAGGTCACTGTAAGCACTGCCCACACCCAGAACCATGGAACCAGCTAAACAGCGTTGTCCCGCACAACCTGTGCAGGACTCAACAACGGTGTTCACCGAACTATTAATAATGGCGTCGGGCAAAACCACCATAAAGTTTTTAGCTCCACCCAAAGCCTGTACACGTTTACCTGCAGCCGATGCCGTTGAGTAAACATGTTTAGCTACAGGTGTGGAACCCACAAAGGATACACCTTGAATATCAGGATGCTCGCATAATGCATTTACAATATCTTTACCACCGTGCACCATATTAATGACACCGGCAGGCAAGCCTGCTTTTTCGATCAATTCAAAAATACGCACTTGCGTTAATGGCACTCGCTCACTTGGCTTCAAAATATAGGTGTTGCCTGTTGCAATGGCGAATGGCCAAAACCACATTGGCACCATCGCCGGAAAGTTAAACGGTGTAATACCCGCAAACACACCCATTGGCTGACGAATGGTATGGCAATCAATACCTGAGGCGATATCCTCAGACTGTTTACCCATCATCATATTAGGCATGCCACAGGCCACTTCCACCATCTGAATACCACGACGTACATCGCCACGGGCTTCAGCAATAATTTTACCGTTTTCAAGGGTAATTAAACGAGCCAGCTCTTCGGCATGCTCTTCTAAAAGTGTTTTTAAACGAAACAACACCTGAACACGATCAATAACAGGGGTTTGACGCCACATTTCAAAGGCTTTTTTTGCCGTTTTAACAGCCAAATCGACGTCTTTAGCTGTACCCAACGGTGTTTTACCAATCACTTGCTCGGTAGCGGGATTAATAATATCAACCGTTTCTTTGGCGGTGGAATCTACCCACTGACCGTTAATATAGTTTTTCACAACAGAGGCTTTATTAAGCTCTTTTTCAATAGTACTCATTGCTTCAGGTTGGCTCATGGAAATCTACCTTGTCCTCTCTCTGGCAGTCGCTCAGATAAAATAAACAGTTTAAATAAATAGCTCTTATATATAAGTGTCGTTAGACTTAAAATTAAAATGCCGATCGCATTGGCTATATCAACAACGTTGTAAGGGACAAATAACAGCCCAAACATAGATCAAGGCGATTCAAAACACGGATAGAATCAGTTAAGTGATCGTCACGGTCAATAACAACCCTCCTAAATCCCCCCACGGGACAGTAAAACTGTACCGAGAAAACACCAGAGTGTCAATCAAGATGGTTATTTAACTACCCCCTCAAAGGGGCACGACAAATTCAAGACATGTTTCAAGAGAAAAACCCTTCAAATCAAAAAACCCCGCTGTGACTGAGTCAGAAGCGAGGTTTTTTGGTACCCCCAAGGGAATTCGAATCCCTGCCGCCTCCGTGAAAGGGAGGTGTCCTAGGCCACTAGACGATGGGGGCATCTATTGGTACATAAGAGATTACTTGAACCATTCGAGTGAGTCAAGGGTTCATGCATCATAAATTGCCACTTGTTATGTGAGAAAAATCAACAAGGAAGATAGCCAATAATAAAGACCAATAAAATCAAGTATTACGCTAGTGCCCCTTTTGGTAGTGGCATCGATTTTATTAGAACATTCTAAGCCTGAAATCCGTATAACTCGGCTTTATGCACTCAGCTCATCCTGAACCGTGATACTCATCGGGCCACCCTCAAGACTGATCAAATCGAGCGTTACCTGATATGGGCCTGCTGCTAAATCTGCATTTTTTACAACACACGTTACAATCGAGCCCACAGGAATTGTCATTGGTGGGTTATTCGGCATCTCTTCAACGGCAAAAGCTTGACCATCGAGCATAAACAGAAGTTGGTGCGGCTCAAACGCCGTATCATTCAGTGTTAAGTTCGTCACCGAGGCGATACGTACCTCAGCCAAACTGTTTTGAACATCAAAGGCGACACCCTCGTCCGTTTGTCTTAAGCTGTCGCTGACATACATCTGCTGAATAATAAATTGTGGAATTGCAAACATAGTTGGGAGTATAACACACGCAAACACGTCTTTATCCATGCTCAGTGTGCTTAAGCAGGAATAAAAACGAAGACTAAAAGTATTAAATTTTGCGAAATGTGGTTTAACTCGCATTGGCTTTACTCTATGATAAAGCCTTACTCAACCGTGTCATTTCCTCACAATTTTAATGGTAACCATAAAACCTCTACCAACTAAGGAGCGCATCACTTATGCGAGGCTATCAACGCATCTCACTACTTCTATCATTATTGTTTTTATTGACTTTATCAACGCACGCGAGCGCCATTGAGCGTATTGAAATCTCGATGGATGACCATACACCGGGTATTCGCCTTGAAAAGCAACAAGTGGATACTCGTCCCGACTACCTAAAGGCCATCGATGGCCTGCCTTGTAAAGCACCTATTGATTGCAAACTCGCTCAAACTCTCACGCTTAGCTTTCGCACTCGTTTTCATGATGTGTATAGAGAGGCCAAAACATACCTGAGTAACAACCAACGTGAGATCAAACGTTATAACGGTGCCATTGTGATGGACTTGGACGAAACCGTTATGGATAACCGACTTTATTATGTGGTTCATAAACAGTTTGACCAAACCCTGTGGGATCAATGGGTTGATTTGGCCGAGGCACCTGTCATTCCTGAAAGTCTAGAGTTTATTAATTGGGCCAAGCGCAAAAAAATCCCTATCTTTTTTGTAAGCGGTCGTAAAGAGTTCCAACGAAACATCACTGAAAAAAATCTTGTACTTGAAGGAATCAAAGGAATTCGCGGTATGTACCTTAAACCCGATGACTACAAGAAAGACTCGGCCAGTGACTTTAAGCAAGATGCCCGCAAGGATATTGAATCCAAAGGCTATAAGGTAATGGCTGTGATTGGTGATCAGGTGAGTGACCTTGAAGGCAAAGACGGACGTGACTTTAAGCTCCCTAATCCAATTTATTACATCCCTTAAAGCCGCACTTTAACTACAACTATATTTGTAGTTAAATAATATTATCTTCCCAATCGTTGAGGTATTTACAATGAAACTCGTTCAACCCCAGTTTGGTGCCGCTCAAATTAAGCTTGCCAGCCCGAATCAAGAAAGTCCTAATTTAGATGATAGCAGTTTGCTTTCTTATGCATTACTATCGGGATCAAAAGATGATTTTCAACGGCTTGATATGAGAAAGCCACAGAATAAGCATCTAAATAAAGTGGTTCAGGGCAACTATAAATACCTGCCTATTTTAGAAGCCTTACAAACCCATTTTTCTAAATTCAAAGATCAGCTTGGAGCATTGCCAGACAACCTAACGATATTATTAAAAGCAAAATCGCGATCTTCAGACGTACTGGAAGTCATCCTTCAAGGCAAAGCACGTCAAAACTATGAGCACTCTGAATCCGACGTTTTGATTGAATCCAGCTTAGGGGCCGTAAATGCCGAAACGATGCGTGAGGCAATGGGCGAACGTATTCTCAATGAAGTCATTGCAAAAGCCAATGGTGTTGCCCGTGCCTTAATCGCACTTAACAGTGGTCCACAAGTAGATCAAACCAACAATCCAAATGGCTATATTCAATAATAGTACATTAATAAACCAATACTTAACCCACTAGAGATGCCTCGCCGTTGTTATAATGGTGAGGCATCTTTTTAATTACTCAATATTGATAAATCTAAGGACTATTTAGCGTGACCTATTCTATTTTCAAATCTTTTTTTTCAATTGCCTTATGTCTCACGCTATTTTCAAGTTGTACTCACAACGCATCCAAACAAATTTCTGAAAACACATCACCCAACACAAAAACGGTGCGCATTAATCTAGGCACCGAACCACCCTCACTTGATCCGGCACGGATGACCGATTTAACTAGCTTCACCGTAATCCAACCTCTTCTAAAGGGCCTTACTCAGTTTGATGCCAACCTCAAAGCCGTGCCAGCGATTGCTGAACGGTGGACTCGCAGTGATGACGGGTTACATTACCATTTTTACCTGAGAAAAAATGCAAAGTGGAGCGATGGTAAAAGCGTAACGGCGCATGATTTTGCTTATGCGTGGCAACGCGTTCTGGATCCGAATATGCCAGCCGAGTATGGTTTTTTTCTGTTTGAAATTAAAAATGCACGTGCCTTTTACGAGAAAAAAATTACCGACTTTAAGAACGTCGGTATTCGCGTTAAAAATAAACACGAGCTATTGGTAGATTTAGAACGTCCCACGCCGTTCTTTTTGGACTTAATGGCGGCTCCCATTGCGCTACCGTTGCGTAAAGACGTGGTTGAAAAGCACGGTGATAGTTTTACGGAAGCCGGTAATTTCCTCACCAATGGTGCGTATCAGCTCAACCGTTGGACGCACGAAGATCGCATTGTGCTCACGCCCAACCCGTATTTTTATGGCGAGCAACCCCAAGTAGACAGTGTGATTATGCTGATGGTGAATGATGCCAACACGAGTGTGGTGATGTATGAAAATGATGAGCTTGATTTTATTGAGACCTCGACAAGCATTCCTAGTTTTGATGTGCGACGTTTACGCGAATTACCTGAAGCGCATATCAACTCTATTCATCGACTCAACTACTTTGGATTCAATGTTAAAAAACCACCGTTTGATGATGTACGTGTACGCCAAGCGTTTGCAATGGCCATTGATAAAACCTACTACCCCAAGTTAATGAAGAGTGGGCAGAAACCGATGGATTCGATTATCACACCCGGTTTAGTGGGGCATAACGCAGAGCGAGGTCTACACTTTAACCCTGAGCGTGCCAAGGCACTATTGGCCGAAGCAGGATACCCAGAGGGCAAAGGATTTCCAGAAATTTCGCTCGGGTTTAGAACCGGCTACGATCAACAAAAAGAATGCGAGATAGCCCAATATCAATGGAAGACCCATTTAAACGTGGACGTGCGCTTAGAGAATATGGAATGGAAAGTTTTCCTTAGCCGATTGCGTCAGGACTCACCCCATATTTTTAGACTCGGCTGGTTTGTGGATTACCCGGATGCCGATAGTTTTATGGGTATTTTTATTGGTGATAGCGGCAACAACAACACCAACTGGAAAAACCCTCGTTACGATGAGTTAGTGAACAAGGCCGTTGTGACCATTGATGAGAGCGAGCGACAAGCTTTGTACGATGAAGCTCAAAAGCTAATCTTAGAAACCGACACAGTACTCACCCCAATCTATCAAGCCGAAAAACTATGGCTCCTCAAATCACACGTAAAAGGCTTAAAAATAAACGACATGAACCTTATTAACATTGATGGGTTACGAGTTGAGTATTAAGGGGAAACTCGATTCGGTTTTTTTACGCGTTTAGCAATTTATTTTATGGATTGTTTTTGATAGGTTAATAGCATCTTTATTGGTGTTTTTTACAGTATTAAAAAGTTCCAAGGTTAATTAGTTTTACAAGGACTCCAAATGTTATCACTTCGTCAGAAGATAAGCATGATGCTTATCACATGTATATTAAGCATAAATACTATTTTGATATTCGCCTTCTCACCTCATGTTGAAGCACGTGAAATTTCCAAAGCAGGGCAGGTTTTTAATGATGTTAAAGACGGTGTGGTAACTATTTTTGCAGCAGGGCATGGCTCTGGTGTTCTTGTCCATGAATCTGGACTTATTTTAACCAACAACCATGTGGTTCGAGAGAACAAAGGACACATTCGAGTCCGTTTCAAACAAGGGGCCGTCGTCAAAGGTAAGATTTTACATCAAGATAGAAAACACGATTTAGCACTGGTGTGGGTTAATCTTGAAAACGTTCCCGATGCTAAAGTCATTCCAATTTTTGAACCACCAGCCGGTGAACCTCTAGTAATGGTGGGTGAAAAAGTCATTGCCATTGGTAGCCCTATTGAAAAATACCGTTACGAAAAAACAATGACCGTTGGGGTTGCTAGTAAGTATGATAAAGATATTATCCACCATGATGCCAGTATAAACGGTGGTAATTCTGGTGGGCCATTATTAAATTTTGATGGCCAAATAGTTGGTATCAATACGTTTGGGGAATCTGATCGTGGTCAAGCTATTGGTGGGGCCGTGTCTATTACTTTTGCGGAAAATATACTCCAAGAAAACATAACTAAAGTTGCTTCTTTAACTAACAAACCCAGCCCTGAACTGATGCCTGAGATGTCGCAGATTCGGTATCCCATTGATGATTTATTAAAAACAAAGCCCTACTTTTTTAAAAAAAGAAAACAAAAAGACTATAACTTTGACTCGCGCTATTTTGAAGTAAGTATATCAACGCCTGCCCAAGGGTATTACCAGCTAATGAAAGAAGAAAACAAGCGACTAAAACGCAGAAAAAAACGTGCGGAAAAGAAAGGGTTTGAAGTCACTGATGATGAATACTCTTTTAAAAACGTAGCTTATTATGATTCAAGTAACCCTGTTGTGACCGTTCAGATTATTCCTAAACCCAAATTAACAACAAGCAGTAAAATATTGAGTTCCGTTGCATTTGTTGGTGCATTGGGTGCTACGGCAGCAACATTTGGCTTAGGTGCACCTCTTTTAGTGGCTCCTTTTATGATGAAAAAGCACGAAGTTAAAAAAGATTTTCTAGCCATGTCTTTGGTAGACACACAAGGCAAAAAAACCTGTACAGCACTTGAAACAGGACGTGCACCCTTTTCAAAAGACGTGGTTATTCTAACAGGTAGTACGTATGTCGACTTTATTGATAAATCCTATATTGGTTACTATACCTTTGATTCTAAATGCTTTGAATCATCATCGCCTTTAAAGTTTATTATTAACGTTGAAGGTAATGATGATGATAGAACAATAAAAATACCTGACAGAACTCGACAATTGATTGTTCGTGATTTTAAACCTTACTGGGAACACGTGGCAACGGTTACCGGTACTACTCCTTCTAGCCAACCCGCAACACCTTCATCGCCAAACATCGTTAATGGGTCGTCGACAGATACCTCACCGGCAGCTCAAACGCCAGTTTCTTCACCACCCTCCGCACAACCCGTATCGTCACCTCCACAACCGGCTTCACCACCCGTTCAAATCATTTCTGCACCCGATAAAGCGGATACGACTAAAGAAACAAAAATAAAAAAAGAGCCTACTGACATCCCTCAGAAATCTAAAACTAATGATGAGGAAAAACCTGAGCTTAGAGACGCGAAGTAATTAAATAATGACTAGCAAATTTGTTTTTGTTCAGGTTTTATATAGAGACCATTCTATATAAAGGACTAACCTATGCAACTCGTCTCAGCTTATTCCCACTCAACACCATCTTTTTCAGGGCTTCGTAAAGCGAAACCTGACGAAAAAGCAGATCCTAAAAAGGGTGAAAAAGACGTCTATGTACGTGCGCATCATTTTATTGATGATGGCCAGCCACTTGATGTCCCTGAAATTCAACGCAAAAAAGATTAGATTTTTTCAAGCCTAACTACGCCGCATCATATTGATGAATGTGCTCGCTAATGGCGCGCGTTACCATGTGGCGGAAAACTTGCTTGCGCATCCACGCCTGATGATAGCCTGAGTCTTCACCAAAAATCAATTTGGCCGCATCGGCTTTATACATCGCATCAATGGTCATCGCGTGAGTAAACGCCTTCATACCCGTTATTTTTCCCAGTTTCTGTTGAATATCATCGAGCGTGTGCAGATTATTTTTATCCACAAATAATTTTAACTGAGCCAGATACTCCTGCTGCGTATCTTTTAAACGCGCGGGGCTTAAATCTTTTCGAAACAGGTGCCGTGTGACCTCGACCAACCAGCTTGAAATACCGGTAAGCATCTGAAGTTCACCATCGGTAAAAACTCGTGTAATACCACCTGAGAGATGAATACTCTCGGCATCCAAAAGTGATTTTCTAAACACGAGTTTTTGACCATCACTACTAATGTCAATTTCTCTGTCCAAAATATTGAGTAAGGCTTTATCATTAAACGAAAACAACAACACGCCCCGAACATCACCCGGCAAGCTTGATTTGAACAGCTTGAGTGCCTCTTCAGGCGGGTGATCCAACAAGCGTTGTGTGGTCAGACCATTGTTAAAGCGCTTAGCCAATACGCCAAGCTTCATCGCAATATTTCTCATGACTGGCGAATCTCCGTCTTGATACAGTGATAAACGATTTCTCTAGCCGAAATCGTCTATCAAGCTTTCTCTACTACTAAATCCATTATAAAAAAACACGCCAAAACGGGCATTAACTCATGGATTAATCTTTATCGCGTCAAAACAACAGCTATAAAAGCCTCAACCACCCTCAAAAGCAAAATAAAAGAGAAAAGGTGCCTCTGGATGCGGCCGCTGTTTTGGACCTCTGTTTTGCAACAGGTGGGTGCCCTCCGTGACATATTCGTTTCCAGCTAAGGTGCTGGTATACTGCAACGCCATCGAGTAATCAGGACTCCCTAATTGGTCAGGTAGAGTCAAAACAACGTAAAACCACGTCCAAAGACATGTCTATTATCTCGTTTTTTTCACATGATCGCAAGGGATTGACAGAAATTCACACCAAAGTTAGACCCATGTAATGAACTTAGGCCCATCATCTTGACACCTCTTAAAACGTCTTAAATAAAGACTAACAAAGCTTAATCGGCCAACTTAAGTTCTAATTGCGAACAAATACCCTCATTCATCCGTTCAATCGCTGCACTAGTAAGCAATTGAGGCAATACCACGCGAGATTGACGCAATTGACGTCGCATCATCTCTGAGGCATCAAATAGGTTGATATCTTCAAATAGGTCTTCGGTCATGTCTCAATCCCTTCGGGGGGTTTCTCTCTAATCGTCATCATCTCTCTGATCGTTGCCGTTTAGTCAGCAACCTATCTGTATTATGCCCTGTATAAAGTGGTCTTAACCTCCAATAGATAGAGGGGATTCAACGCTTTTGAGGTTATCTCAGACACGATTAGTTGTTTTTTGCTTGATTTATTAATTTGACCGCACAAAATAGAGTTTAGTGGTTTTATAACAACAGAAGGGAGTATTCCATTCAAAATCACTGGAACACCAAGCAAAGGCAGGCTTTAAACACCTATTATGACTCACTTTACAGGCAACAACCCAGCAGTTAATCCTGCCATCAATCAAGCCATTGATTTAAACAGTGGCCTAGGTGCTGGCGTTGCCAATGGCATGGTGGGCCTCAAACCCGGTCAAAACCTGCCTGTCGATGCCATTGCAAACACCCAAGATTTCCTTCAGGAGCGTAGTTTTCAGCATTTTAAGCCTCAAGGCTTTGATGCCTTTATTCGCCACGTCACGCCCGACCCTATTCCGAGCAAGTGGGGCTTCTACGGACAGCAGTTCAAGCAGGAATTTTGGCGTAGTTACCGTGACGGGGCCAAACGCTACTTTAAATCACTAAAAGATAAACCTTTAAAAGCGGTCTTTGTCGGTGCCACCAGCTTAAGCCTAATGCTGATGATGGCTGGGATGCGCCGACTTAATAAAACCATTATTTTAGGGATGGTCTCTGGCCTGATGATGTACCCGGTGATGGTGGCCAATAAGCATTTTCCTAAAATTGAGAATGCCTATAACGTGGTTAAACAAGGCAATCCTAATAAGGGCGAAGATATGTTTCGCAACTCCTTGGATCCGTCCGTCTACACCATCTTCCACAACATGCTAAAGCCCATTACCTTTGCGGGCTTGATGTCCCTTATTATTTCTATTCCGGCGTACATCAAGCGCCCTCGTAACGCTTTTGAACAGGGATTGAGTCGTCACATGCATAATGTTGGCAACTTCCAGCCTATTAAACGCGCACTGTCGGGTATGGATTCGCTGCTGTCTAAAGTAGGGCTCACCGAAGCACGTCGTCCGTGGGCAATGTGGGATAATTTTAATAATGAACTCGTTAACCGAGGCAGTCGTATCGAAGACCGTATTGCCAAACGCAGTCGTTTCTTTAACTCGCTTTTAAGTGACTCCATACCTGCAAAGTAAGTTTACGTGACCACGTCTAATTCCTTGCACCCTTGAGCAGAGAGAATGGCATGTAAGTTTTGTGTGATCTTTTCACCGGCCTGAATGACCGGCACACCCGGTGGGCAATGCACAATGGTTTGACGAGATACTCGCCCGATACACTGATCCAGTGGGAGAACCTCACCGGTTGCAAAGAAGGCATCTCGCGGTGTCATTGCCGTCTCCGGTAAAGGTGGTAACACCTCCGAAAAAACAATATTTTGTTGAGCGCTTTTTTCACTCAACTGTTTTATCAACGGCTCTGAACGAATCAAGCGTTCTTCAAACGTGTCAATCAAGGCAGGGTTGTGTACATGACCGATGCCTGTCATATAGAGACTGTGACCACGATTGGCGGATTCATACGCCAAGCCACACTCCAACTCAAGCACTTCAGCCATATTCAAGGCTTGTTGCGTTGTGTTCTCTAATACCGGTCGCATAATAAACCGCGTTGCGTCATGCACCACGACCGATGATTCCCAAAACGCCAACCATGGGGCGCTGGTTTTAAGGCTTGCTTTGAGTTGCTGACATCGTTGCACATGCGTATTTAAAGTGTCTTGTGTCTCTGGTGTTGAGAGATGCGCAATCGCCAATTCCATTGAGGCCAACAACGGATACGACGGACTAGTGGTATGCAGTGTGTTTAACGCCTGTTGAAAGCGTTGAGGCGACACCCGCGAACCATGAGGTAAGTGCGCTATAGCACCCTGAGTCAAACACCCACCACCTTTATGAAGTGACTGCACCACCACATCAGCCGAGCTTGTGACGGCTGAAGAAGGCAAGTCTGTTGCAAACGGAAATAAACTTCCGTGCGCCTCATCCACAATCAAAGCCACATCGTATTGCTTACAGAGCTCAGCTAAAGCAGCACAGTCCGATGTCACGCCCTCATAAGTAGGCGAAGTAATAACGACGCCCTTAATGGTTGGATCCGCCTTAAGCTGAGCTTCAAGCGACTCAAGCGTAACCACTCCCCACAAACACCAATCCGTGTGGAGTTCAGGATAAAACCAAACGGGTTCGGCCCCTGTTAAAATTAACCCACTAACAATACTGCGGTGTGCATTACGAGGCAGAAGAATTTTATCACCGGATTTAAACAAAGCGAGCATCGCCGATTGCAGACCCACCGAGGATCCTTGCACCAAATAAAAACTGTGGGCTGCGTTATATATCTTTGCCACCAGAGCTTGACTTTCAGCCAACACGCCTGAGGATTCGGATAAGACATCGAGTAGTTCAAGTTCAGTCACATCGTACTGAAATAATTCTGGCGAGAGTCCACAAATAGAATCACTCATGCTCTCTTTAAAAAGGCCCGAAAAAACCATATGCCCAGCATGGCCGGGCATATGGTATCGGAGTTGTTTTTGTTTAATCGTTTCGTTTAGCGCATCAACAAGAGGGGTTTGCATGATTTGTAATTCTCAAATAAATCCATGTGTTGATAACAATAAACGCGAGTAACAATTAAGCAGATGGTTGAGGCGTTTCAGGACGCTTCTCTGGACGTGGCAATGGCTCCAAACCGTGCTTAACACGTTCTTCATCAGGCACGCCTTTGATGGTGAGGTTAATACGGCCACGGTCATCAACATCGACAACTTTAACCAGTACTTCATCATCAACGGAGACTTCGTTCTCTACTTTTTCAACACGATGGTGAGCAAATTGTGAGATATGCACCATACCGTCTTTACCAGGCATCAATTCAATAAAGGCACCGATAGGAATAATACGAACAACTTTACCCTTCATAATTGAGTTACGCTCAATCTTCATGGTCAGACGTTCAACAATCTCTTGTGCCTTGGCTGCATCGCCACCTTCAAAGGAGGTGATAGTTACCAAACCACTGTCTTCGATATCAATCGACACACCGGTTTCTTCAATGATGCTACGAATCATCTTACCGCCCGGTCCGATTACGCTACCGATTTGTTCTTTATCGATTTGAAGCGTAATAATGCGAGGCGCATAAGGTGACATTTCGGTACGTGGCTTATCAAGGGCTTCAGCCATCTTGTCGATAATATGTAAACGGCCAATGCGAGCTTGCTCAAGGGCTGTTTTCATAATCTCAACGGAGATACCTTGGATTTTAATATCCATTTGAAGCGCTGTAATACCAGTGCTGTTACCGGTTACTTTAAAGTCCATATCACCTAAGAAATCTTCAATACCTTGAATGTCGGTTAGGACAACGGTCTTGTCGCCTTCTTTGATGAGACCCATTGCAATACCACCAATAGCGGTACTCAAAGGTACACCCGCATCCATAAGAGCCAGTGATGCACCACAGGTACTAGCCATACTGGTTGAACCATTTGAAGAAAGGACTTCGGAGTTCACACGCAAGGTGTAACCGTAGTCTTCTTTTGCAGGCAACGCTGGAGCAATACCACGCTCAGCCAACGCACCGTGACCAATTTCACGACGACCTGGACCACGCAATGGACGAACTTCACCTACTGAATAAGGAGGAAATGCATAGTGGTGCATCCAACGCTTTTCAGTTGCTGGGTCAACGCCATCTAAACGCTGGGCATCACCCGGAGCGCCTAAGGTACAGATGCTAAGAACTTGTGTGTTACCACGAGTGAAAAGACCTGTTCCGTGTGCTCTTGGCAAGATACCAACTTCAGCTTTAATAGGACGAACTTCATCCGACTTACGGCCATCAGCACGTACGCCTTCTTCGGTAACCATCGCACGCATCACACGTTTTTCAACTTTCTTGAAGGCGTTACCAATGTGGTCAATTCGTTGATGAGCAC
>CAYGPY010000002.1:0-36289 GCA_964351765.1 uncultured Vampirovibrionales bacterium | reverse complement strand
TGTGATATGATCATTTCCTCTAGTTCGATCTTGATCAACTTTCGGGGGGCAGTCAAGTTTAGAAATGTAACTACCATTTCATCCAGATGTTTTACCTTTTATCTTTTGTATTTATATTAAATTAGAGAAGTTTTTGATAAAAGTATATTCATTGTTTAGGGTGTGCTAACGGTACCATTTACATGTGATGTTGTACTTGTGCTCCCACCTGTACTACCGGTAATGGTGATGCTATTGCCGGTTTGATTGCCCGTGTTACTTCCATAAGCCGTTGCGTTTAAGTTACCTGCCGTGGTAACACTGCTTAAATTTATAAGCGTCATTTTGTCCAGAGGAAGTGAATTGCCTGCTTGTAAAACAATGTTAGCACTGCCCGCTGTGGAGATGTTTGTACCTAGTAAGTTACCTCGATAGGCTGTTAAGTCAATACCATTCCCTGTGGTAGCTGTGGTTTGAGCGCGTGTGAAATTTAAGTTCCACTTATCAGCATTTGCCACAATGCGATCACCAATAATATCGAGTGTGCCCGCAAGACCAAAGGCACCATACATATAAACTGTCCCGTTTGATTTGGCAACAACATTGCCTCGAATATCCATGGTTTGGTTAGTGTCATCCAAGTTGGTTACCGACCCGCCTAATGATGTGCCCAGCCAGATATCGCCTGGTGTATTTCCGTTACTGGTGTTGGTAAATGTACCATTGCCATCCACACGCCCAATCACGCGGATGGATGTACCACCTGTGCTACCGTTGGCCAGTACGGTTAGGTTACCTGTGGTACTTAAGGTTTGTACGCCTGTGTCAATATGGGAACTGCCTGCACCTTGAGCCGTTAGTACAATGTCATCGGCAGCGTATAAAGTTTTGCTGTTGTTATAGCCTGTGCCATAGGCTGCTGTATTTTGAGTGATGCTTCCATTATTGGCGGTTAAATAAATATCTTCACCACTCCACACCATGGCTGTGTCAATATTCCCACTCGTGGTGGTGATATCCACACGACCTGTGGTACCAACAAACTGGTTGGATGCATTGTAGCCAGTCGCTGTGATATTACCACCTACATTGCTGGTACCTCCCACGCGAATACTAACGCCTGCATCGGCACCCGCGGAATGAAATTCTGCATTTTGATTGGCACTAACATTCGTCACATCCACACTATAACCAGTACCCAGTGTGGCTGTGGACCCAGCTTGTAAGCGCATGTTACCAGCACCTGTTGTGGTGAAACCTACGCCTCTAATATCACCATTAATGGCTTGTGCAACGAGCGTTTCATCAGCACCACCATTCCAACCCGATGCACCTGAAGCACTTAAGCCCACGGATGTAAGATCTCCGTTGGTATCATGCATCCACACTCTGCTTGCTGTCGCACCTACGTTACCTGTTATCGAGCCGTACCCAATTGCATCACCGGTGGCTGTTAAATTTAAATGCCTTACATTTGCCACAGCATTACCAGCACCGCTACCCACACTCACATTGTTAATGCCACTGAGTACAGTCACATCGCTGGTGGAATTAAGATTGTTAATGGTTAGGTCGCCCCCGTTTGTAGATACGTAGGTGCCGTTAGCCACAGTGCCTACTGCATAGGCTGCCGAGCGTGCTTCGATTTGTTGAGAGGTCACCATATTATTGATGGTAATGTCGCCACCGTTGGTTGAATTTAAAACCAGACGTTCATCTAGAGTCCATTGTTAAGCTTCTTTGGTTTAGTTAACATTGTCATTTGCATTGTCTTCTAAATATCCACCACCACCTCTACCAATATCATAGGTACTAAGGGTTATATCAGCACCTGCTGCGGTGGCGCTAATAACACTGTTTGCAACGCGTGAACCACTGATTAAATTTGTGACAAGTAAATCACCAACGGTATCCGTGATGGTAAGTTGATCGCCGTTAAGATCCACACCGCCAATAAAATTACCGGTCATTGTGATGTTTCCACCGTTATAATCGTTGGTGTCTAGTCGACTGGTTCCGGTAAATACATTGCCGGTTCCGGTTATATCACCGTTGGAGCCGTTAATATCAATGTCTGTGTTACCAATCACTGTTGTGTTATTTACAACGACTTGGCTACCAGCAAAGCCATCAACGGTTAAATTTCCACCAACGGCACCCCCGTTTAACGTGATGTTATTTGTTGCTGTGTTGGTGAGTAGTACATTACCTGTGTTTAATGCACCACTGGCTCCGCGCGTGCTTAAGGTGCCTAAAGTCATGGTGCCACCGGCTGTCATTGTGATGTTGCTACCTTCAGTGCGCAACACATCATTGGTATCGTTAAATACAATGTTTCCGTTGGTGGCTGTTAGGGTTAGATTACGGTTTCCTAAATCCAGTAAGTTATCACTCATATTTTCAATGGTGATATTTTGATCGGCAAGTAAGGACACATCTGCCGTTTCGGTTAGGTATTTTAAATAACCATCGGTAATTTCTGAAAACTGATTTAGTGTCGTCCCTAATGTTTGACCCCACTTGGCGGCTTGATATTGATTGACCAAATAGCGATCATTGGTGTTTAAAGCCGAGCCGTAAATGAGAATTTCAGCAATATCACCCAAGTGACCGCCAGCGCCGTAGTTATAGTTGAGCATGCCCACGTAAAAGTTTGCTGCAGTATCAGGAATCGTTGCACTACTTTCCGTGGCATTTCTATTGAGCACGGTGTTGTCATACAGGCTCATGCGAAGGGCACTGGTTTGTGTTCCGTCATAAATCATTGAGTGCATATAGGTGTTATTCGGTGCGTAAGCATTACTCGTGTTAAATCGATTGTTTTGCGTATGAAAATCGGCATAAAGTCGGTTACTGTGCCAGTAGAAAAGTGTATAGCCATATTGAGATGCTGGGGAACCTGAGCTGACACGCTTAGCAAAGATGCCACGAGGATTACTATCACTATCCTTGGGAGTAACGACGGTGAAGAAACTCATACCGTTTGAGTTATCTAAAGAAGCATGGTCGGTAATCGTTAGGACATCATCACCACCATCAAATGTAAGAACATTGTTTCCATTTAGGCTGCTTACCCCTGTTTGTGGTCGGTTAGCGACAGCTTGTGGGTTCGCGTGATTATTATTGCCGGATTTATCGCGCCATTGCGTAACAAAGGATCCTGATGTTGAAATGGTACTTGCGTCACTGCCGTCTAGCCACAGTACCGGATTCAAATCATTGGGATCAAATTCCACAATGTTAATGTTGGTTGGATCAAGTAACAACGTTCCTTTAACACCTGTATCGTTACCGGGCGTTAAATCAGCAACGCCCTGCATGTCTAAATATTTTTTACCCGATACTTCAGCAAACCCACCGTTACCTGAAAGCACACCACCGCGAGCTGAAATACCACCAGAAAAGAAGGTATCTTCATCACTCCAAAAAATAACACGCCCGCCATCACCTTCACTCATCGCATCGGCAAAGACAATACTATCGTTAGAGGCCACGTTCAGTGTTGCTCGTGGTGCAACACCTGTACCTTGAAAATCGCCACCAATAAGGACTTCACCGCCACCGATATCGCCAGATACATCAATCAACGACCCATCATTAATGACCGTATCACCAAACATGTGAACAGTACCGCCCTTTTCGTTCATTCCCCCTGTTGCAATCACAACGCCCGAGTTCAAGGCTGCCGTGCCTTGAATGGTGATGCGACCAGCTTCTTGATTAATACTAGTAGTAGCTAATCTACCATCTTCATTGGCTGAAGCTCCTGCAAATAAGATACCTGTGTTGGTGACTAAATTATTGCCGCCCTCTGCTTTTAATACAATGGAGCCTGCCTCGTTGTTTAAGTGGGTGGCTTGAATCATGCCGTCTTGATTAATGGCTTGAGAAATAACTTCGTCCGCCAATCGAGCACGAAGTTCTACTTGATGCCCGACTAATAACCCTTTGTTGTGAATGCCTGTGTTTAAGCTACCAATAACTTGATGAATACCTTCATCAATCACCACATCCACGGTGGTGTTGTTACTCAGATGGAACGACATTTTATCGCCCACGCTCAAGTGAATGGTGCCATCATCTGCAAATATACTACCTAAATTTGCCACGCCAGAGCCTGCAATAATGGCAAACTGACTTACATCAATCTGACCTTCGTTTAAAATACCGGCATTATTAGTACCGGGGTCTTTCATTAGATCAATACGGTTTGCGTCCATATTGGCAATGTTAAGTGTGCTGGCCAGTAAGGCGGCGGCATTAATCTGAGCCGTGTTTGCAATCTGAATCCCTGCTGTGTTTTGAAGACCGATAATTCCGTTGGCGTTAATGGATCCTGCGATGTTACTGATATTGCCACCGATTACTTTATTAATAATACTGCTTGATGCACCAGGCATAATAAAATTAATGGTTTCACCACTGGCCAAGTCAAAGCTCACGTAGCTAATAATAGCTTGATCACTGATGCTGGTGATCGTCATAATGTTGTCGGTGATATCAACCGTCACGTTCCCTTCAACCACATTCCAACCTGTGGGCAGGGCAAAAGCCGATGCTGAAAATACAATCAACATCGCAATAGCACTGGCAAGAAAACGACAAAATCGTTTGATACCAAGCTTTGTGCTTGATTTTTTTGGTATTAACGGCATAATACCCACTTACGATACTAGAAACGGCATAATTGGCTGTAATACATCCTAAAAAGGACATATATCACCATAATAAGTATCGGCAGCTAGTGACAGAACTTTAATTCTCTTATCTGGCTGATTGGCTTTATTTAAAGCCATTCTACGGTGTGGTAACCGTGCCAATCGCTGCGCCACCTGATTCATTGGTAACGGTGGTACCACCTCCTGTGGAACCTGTAATAACGACAGAGTTTCCTGAGCCATCACCGGTAGTACTACCAGCCACTTTGATGCTTAGATTTCCTGATGTGTTGACGTTGGTCACCGTGATATAACTCATCTTGTCACGAGGGAACTGGCTACCCGCTTGTAAAATCATGTTGGCACCGCCAGCGGTACTCATGTTATTACCTGTAATTCTGCCTCGAAGTACCTGAGCATCGATACCTACGCCACCAGCACCGGTTGTGGTGATGTTACTGACATTTAAATTTTCTTTATCGTACCGGCCTGTAAAGCGTGTTGCAGTAATAGTGGTATTGCCTAATACACTACCGTGAATTTGAACAGCACCTAACGAGTTAATATTGGCGTTGCCCCACGTGTCATAAACGGTATACACATCGTTCAGATCGAGTGGGTCACCAATATTTGTACCTAAGAACACATCGCCATCAGTACCACCGCCACCGTATCGGCGAACAGTTGTGTTACCATCACTACGTCCAAATAACTGAACAGAGGTGCCACCACCACTTTGGCCAAAGGCCTCGGCCAATACATCGGAGCCAGCACCAAGAGCCATCACACCGGTGCTAATATACGATCCAGCACCGCCGTAAGCGCGTAAATTAACATCGGCATTGGCGCCATTGGCGCGTAACGTTTTGCCATTTACATAGGCACCGTAACTTAAATCTTGAGTGATACTTCCGTTGCGAGCAGTTACGTTGATATCGCCACCATTATTAGTCCACACAAGTGCTGTGTTTGCATTTCCAGAAGCCATATCGAGCACAACGCCCCCGTTAACACCTTGCCAGAAGTTAGATGCATTTAATCCAGCAGCCGTTATGTGGCCTGCAACACTACTATTGCTATCGACAACAATACCATTACCGGTACCACTGTAGGTGGTGTAAAAGGCTGCATTGCCACTAGCCTGAACGTTGTTTACGTTAATATAAGACGTTGGTGTAATCGAATCAAACGTACCGGCTTGAATACGTGTGTTACCTGCACCAGTAGTGATAAAATTATCACCAATAATGTTACCAGCTTTACTAACAACAGCTAATGTTTCATCAGCAGCACCATTTAAACCTGTGCTACCATTTGCCGTTAAGCCGTTGTTGTAAACCCTAATATTACTATCTGCTTCAATACCAATGTTGCCACCTGCAATTACATTTCGAAGGGCAATCGTGCTACCTGCATCCATAATAACGTCACCGGTCATTGTAATGGTGTCGTTCGAGTTATACATATTAATATCATGGTTGGTTGTTGCTGTTAAATTACGACCTGTCATTGTAAAGCCTTGATGAATATAAATATCATTACCGTTAATGTTGCCATTGTCCGTTAATGTAATGTCACCTGTGCCAGAAGCAATACCACTGGCTAAACCGCCATCCAAGTGCATGCTTTCACCGGTAATTAAGACATTACCATTGCCAGAATTAATAAAGGCATTGTTGGCAAAGTCCATCACGCCATTACCACCACCCGAATTACGGTTTCCATTCAGAGTTACATCACCACCTAAGGTATTAAGGTTCTCACTTAATGTAATGGTTTCACCACGAGCTATTAAATCACCGCCGTTGGTAATAACGTTATCACCCGCAGCAAAGTTGATGTTGCCCACATCATTAGAATCTGAATCTGCATTTAAAGTGATATTACCGCCACCTGTTGAGGTAATATCACGGAAATTCATATGATCGCCCGAATTAAGTGTAATTGCAGAAGCACCAACAATATCCAATCCATTAAAATCAATATCATCAGCGGCTGTGATATCAACGGTACCTGTCATATTAATGGTTGAATCATTGTAACCCGTAACATCAAATGTGGAGTTCATAGTTAGGTTTCGGCCTGTTAGCCCATAACCACGGTTCAGCAAAATATCATTACCATCAGCAGGGTTGTTTGAGATAACTGAGATATCACCCGTGCCAGAATTAACACCACCACCGGTTAAAGCACCAGCACCATCAAGCAATACATCAGCACCACTAATGTTGATGTTAGCGTTGTTAGAGGTAATGTTTAAATTGCTTTCAACGTTAAACGTACCTGCACCCGCATTATTTCTGTTTGCGGTGAATGTCATTACACCACCATTGGTAGATAAGTCATCATAAAGCGTAATGTTTTCACCCAAGATACTAAGTGTTCTACCGGCACCAGTTACGGCAATGTTGGTACCAGCGTATTGAATAAAGCTACCCACGCCACTGGCATCAGTGTCGGCAGAAAGTGTGACGTTACCATTGGTACTGGCCACACCACGAACTCGAACATCATCATCACCATTTAAAGTAATATTGCCCACAGCGGTAATATCACCCGAGTTTGCGGCAACATCTAAATCAGCATTAACCAAAACCGTGCCTGTCATATTTACGGATGCATCGTTATACATTTCAAAATCGTGGTTAGACGTGGCCGTTAAATTGTTACCGGTAATGGTAAACGTATTGTTTAAACTAATGTCTTCGTTGTTGGTCGCACCATCATCAATCAAGGTAACGTTACCGGCTCCGGCTGAAATACCAGACGTACCTGAGCCATCTAATAGCAACCTGTCACCACTCAGGTGAACATTACCACCAGCGGTGGTGATACTAGCATCATTATAAAAATCAACATAGCCAGTGCCGTCACCCGCTTTATCACCTTCAAGTGTTACGTTACCACCATTAGAAATAATATCATCCTGAATAATCACAAGTTCACCACGGCCGGTTAAATTACCGCCATTGGTATTGATATTATTACCAGCATAAAAGCTTAGGTTGCCCACGTTGTCATTATTGTTATCGGCAACCAGTTGGATATTACCAGCTGTTGTGGTCACTTCACGGGTATACAAATGGTCACCCGCAAAGAGGTCAATATTACCTGCGGCACGAATGTCGCCGTCTTGAGCAAAGATATCATCAGCTGCCGTCATATTGACAGTACCTGTCATATTGATAAGCGACCCAAGGCGCACTTCAATATCGTGGTTAGAGGTTGCGGTTAAATTACGACCTGTTACGGTATAGCCATTGGTAAAGTACAAATCGGTTGTATCAACACTACCATTTTCAATGAGGGTAATATCGCCCGTGCCTGCGCTCATGGTGTTACCACCTGTACCATTAAAGTACATATCAGCACCTTGAAGGGTAATATCACCATTGGCCGAATCGATTGAGGATGAGTTTAGCGTTAATGTTCCGTTACCTGCATTGTCTCGGTTAGCAATAAAATTAATATCACCACCATCGGCAAACGCATTATCATCGAGCTGAACATATTCCCCTTCAAGACGTAAGTTACCACCATTGGTATCAATCACGTTGCCTACATACAATCTGAAGTTACCTGCACCGTTGGCATCTTTATCGGCACGTAAAGTAATATCACCACTATTGGTGGTTACATTATCCACACGCACATCGTTGTTGGCTGTCATTAAGACGGTGTTGTTTAAACCCGTTACGCTTACGTTTTCTAATTGAATATAATCATCCGCATCGGCTGTCATATTACCCGCACTGGTAATGGTTCCGGAAGTCGAGTAAATGTCATCAACAGCATCCAAGTCAACGGTACCCGAAGCTGTTATGGTTGCTGAATTATGGAGTTCAATATCATGATTACTATCAATGGTGATATTACGACCAATTAGACCAAAGCCACGGTTAATCGAGACATCGGTGCTATCAGTAACACCGTTTTCTGTAATTGTAATATCGGCTGTACCCGAATTGATACTACCACCAACGTCGCCACCAACACCATCAAGAGCAATATCAGCACCTCGGATGTTAATATCGGCGTTGCCTGAAACAATATTGATATTATCTTCAATGTTAAACGTACCATTACCAGCATTGTTTCGGTTGGCTGTTAACGTAATAACACCACCATCGGTATCAATATCATCGTAAATTGTTATATTCTCAGCCAAAATAGATAAGGCACCACCATTACTATCAATGTTGTTACCGTCATATAAAATAAAGTTACCCACGCCATTATTATCGTGATCTGATGATAAGGTAATACTACCACCACCTGTGGTTACTTCAGCCACGTATACTAAGTCATTAGCATTGAGTTGAACATTACCACCCGTTGAACCAATAATACCTGTATTGGCTAATACATCATCACTAGCAGTTGCTGTCACGTTTCCTGTCATGTTAACCGTCGATAGATCACGCACTTCAAAATCGTGGTTACTATTTACTATTAATTGATTACCGGTAATGGTGAATCCATTGGCAAGATAAACATCTTCGTTATCTGTGGCACCATCATCAGTAAGCGTTACGTTACCTGTACCGGCATTAATGGCACTGGTTGCACCGCCATATAAAAGCAATCTATCGCCACTCAAATTTACATGACCGTTGGCGGTGTTAATTTGAGAATTATTTAAGAACTGAACATAACCTGAACCATTCCCATTTTTATCGGCTTCAAGTGTTACGTTACCACCGGCACTGGCAATGTTATCATCCAAAATAACATTCTCACCACGAACGGTTAAGTCACCACCATTGGTGTTGAGGTTGGTACCCGCATAAATACGGAAGTTACCCACGTTACTGTTGTTATTATCAGCAACAAGCTGAATGTCACCCGTGGTGGTTGTCACGCCTCTAACATAGAGATGATTGCCTGAGAAAACATCAATATTACCAACCGCTGTCATATCACCAGAGCTTGCGTTGAGATCGGTTGCAGCCGTTAGGCTGATTGTGGTGTTTGAATTTAATGAGGAGTTGTTATAAATATTTAAGCCATGGTTACTAGTGGCTGTAATCTGCTGACCAGTGATAGTAAAGCCAGTATTCAACTGAATATCTTCGTTGTCAGTAGAACCATCATCGGTAAGTATCACGTTACCAGTGCCGGTAAAGATACCACTGAGTGCACCACCATCAAGTAACAAACGGTCACCACTCAAAGTGGCATCACCATTCGTGGTAAACAAACGGGCATCAGTATCAAAGTTAACATATCCCACACCATTATTATTTTTATCCGCTTCAAGAATAATGTTACCGCCATCGGTGTAGACATCATCGGCAATAATAATATTTTCAGCACGTACGGTTAAATTACCACCGTTAGTATCAACATCATTACCATCATAAATAGTAAAGTTGCCCACATCATCATTATTGTTATCAGCAATGATGTTAATGTTACCCGTTGTGGTTACCACTTGACGCACATAGTTATGATCACCAGCAGTGAGGTTTATATCACCCGTGGCAGTCATATCACCACCCTGAGCCGTAATCTCATCAAGCGCGTTCATGTTAATCGTGCCGGTCATATTGATAGTCGAGTTACCCGCTAAATTAATATCGTGATTACTGTTGGCAACTAAGTTTCGGCCAGTGATAGCAAAGCCACCGTTAATTAAAATGTCGTTGTTATCAATAGCACCATTATCAGTAAGGGTTAGTGTTCCGGTACCCACATTAATACCACTGCTCGCACCACCATCTAAATGCATTTGATCACTCTGAATCGTTAAGTTTGCATTACCTGTAGTGATAAAGGCATTCGTACCAAAATCAACAACACCAGCCCCAACACCAGCACGGTTACCATATAAATACATATTGCCGCCGTTGGTTGTCATTGCGGTATTACTTAACGTAATGGTTTGACCATAAATAGTAATGTCATTGCCACTGGCATCTAAATCGGTGGTTGTATAGATAGTGGCATTACCCACGCCATTGGCATCATGATCGGCTGATAAAGTAATGGTACCTGCTGTGCTGGTTACATCACCGCTGTTTAATGCATCATCGGCGTTTAAAATCACATTGCCCGCTGCTTGAATACCAACGGTGCTTCCGTTGGCCAAAATATCGTCATCGGCATTTACTAAGACGGTACCCGTCATGTTTACGCTTGATGTACCATACATCTCAAAATCTTGTGCCGTGGTCACGGTTAAATTGCGTCCACTAAGTGCAAAATCACTATTTAAACGGATATCTTCGTTGTCATTGACGCCATCATCAATCAAGTTAATATCACCGCCACCCGAAGACAGTGTACTTGTGGCACTATCCATTAAAATACGATCGGCGGTCATGGTGATGGTACCACCGCCTGAACTAATATCGGTTCCTGTAGCGGCGTAGTCAATAAAGCCCGTACCATCACCAGCACGGTCACCTAATACAGTAATGCTTCCACCACTGGTTGACACATCGTCATAGAAGCGAACCAATTCACCTTGGACATTTAGAGCGGATCCACCCGTATTGATATCATCACCAGCATACAATCGGAATTCACCAACATTGTTGCTATTGTTATCAGCAATAGCGGTAATACCTGCAATGGCGTTCATGCCTCGAATTTGCAAGTCATGGTTTGCTCGCACATCAATAACACCACCAGCCACATTACTAGCGGCACCGGTTGTATTTAGTCTGCCAACACGAATATCATCACCGGCTGTAATATTAATGTTACCGCCTTCAGTTCGGATGGTATCGTTTACATCATCAAAGTAAATATCTAAATTGGTTGTCGTCAATGTAATATCGTTGGCGCCTAGACCTAAAACGTTATCGGCTAGGTTACGCATACGAATATTATCATCTGCCATTAAAACAATATTACTGCTTAAAGATAGAGTTTCTAGGTTTTGTTCATAAAACACACTGGCCGTATCAGTACCTGCACCATTATAAATATCAATATTGGTTGGATCAAGCAACAATGTACCCGTAGAGCCATTAGTTGCAGTTAAATTAGCTGATGCTAAATTTGAGAATAATAGATCCTGTTTACCTGAAACTTCTGCAAAGCCACCATCACCAGAGACAGCACCACCGGTGGCAGAAATATCACCTTTAAATACAGTGCTCTCATCAGCCCAAACAATGATACGTCCGCCATCACCAGCACTTGTGGCGTTAGCTTTGATCGCAGTATTTTCATCGATCGTTGTGTTTAATGCATTCTGAACGGAACCCTTGCCTTGATAGTCACCACCAATAAGGATGTTACCACCACCGGTACCACCACTTACATCGAGTGTTGCACCTTGGTGAGTAATGTTTTGACCCAGCACATGAATGGCACCGCCGGATTGATTGGCATTACCTGTGGCCATTAAGGTACCACTATTCATAACGGTGTGTGTGCCACCGATGGCTTCAATAACAATGGTTCCGCCGTTGTTATTGAGTTGCGTGGCTTCAATCACGCCATCGTTGTTAATGGCTTGGGCAATCACCTGATCGGCAAGCTTGGCTTTTAACTCAACCTGATGCGCTTCCATTGTGCCTGAGTTAGTAATTGTGGCGTTTAAACCATCAATGGTGTCTTGAATACCGTCATCAATCGTGACTGAAATACTTTGGTTGTCCGATAAGTGAAACGTCATAGAATCACCAACGGCTAAGTGAATCGTACCATCTTCAGCAATAATGCTACCCATGTTAGCAATGCCAGAACCTGCTAAAATAGCGTATTTACTAACATTGATATCACCCTCGTTCACAATGGCGGCACCATCTTGACCGGCGTCTTTCATCAATCCAATACTGTTGCCATCAAAATTACCAATGTTGAGGGTGGTTGCTAATAAAGCAGCCGCATTAATTTGCGCTGAATTTGCAATTTGAATACCTGCCGTATTTTGAAGACCAATAATACCGTTGGCGTTAATGGTTCCAGCAATGTTACTGATATTGCCACCAATGACTTGGTTAATGATGGAACTTGAGGCCCCAGGCATAATAAAGTTGATGGTTTCACCATTGGCTAGATCAAAACTGATGTAGCTGATGATGGCTGTATCCGTGGTGCTGGTAATGGTCATAATATCACCAGTAATATCCACAGAAACGTTACCTTCAACAACGTTCCACCCTGTTGGTAGTGCCTGAGCCGTGAGAACACCTGCAGCGCTATAGGTAAATACAATCAACATGGCTAAAAACGCCGATACTGCTCGACGGTAGGTGTGCTTTAGTTTACGAGGTGTATAACCCATAAAAATAAAAACGACCTGAAGGGTTGGTAATATTAGACTTGACTGGATTTCTGAAAATTGTGTTTAAGCTTTCAGTACCCTGATTAAAACACCATTGAAATAGGTACTTAGGTACTGATGTAGGTAATATCGGCAAAACTTGCTAAACCTTTAGCTTTTGAGGCAGATATATGTATCCTTCCCTTTTATTGTAATTTGTTTATGCCTCTATAGTCACCTTG
The DNA here is from genome assembly GCA_964351765.1 of uncultured Vampirovibrionales bacterium. Lineage (GTDB taxonomy): Bacteria > Cyanobacteriota > Vampirovibrionia > Vampirovibrionales > Vampirovibrionaceae > CAYGPY01. The sequence continues at coordinate 23,189 of CAYGPY010000002.1, read as the reverse complement.
GTGCGTATGATTAATCTGTTTTTTTTGCACAAATAATTAATGTAAACATTGTATTTTTAACAGCAAAAATCAACGATTTGCTGTAATGTGAAAATCGCTTTGCATTATAAGGATGCAATTACTATGGAACTCAATATCTATTGAGCTGCATGCCATTCAGCGGCTTTGATTTTAGAGAGTATTTCTCTTTGGCCTTTGAACACCTAAATACATCACTCATTAAAATAGGATTAACCTGTTTTTTAACTCAAAAAAGGATGAATAACGATGAAGTACTCATTTTTGTTTTAAGGATATAATGGGCAAAGTAAATAGTTACAGTATAGGTTATTCGTCTCCATGTCTCATTATCTTATTATTGCCAACCCTCATGCGGGTAGTGCTGATATCCCGTTCTTAAAACTTTGTATCGAGCGTTTATTGCCTACGGATAGCTATACGCTAGTTGTCGAAGATTCGGAACGCGCTGCTCTTGAGATGACACTCGCTCATATTAAAACAAATCCGCATATCGATACTTTAATTGTTTGTGGTGGTGATGGGACACTTCAAACGGCCTTGGATATTTATGCTTCGAATCAAAAATTAATAATTGGACTTATTCCATTGGGAACAGGTAATTTGTTGGCAAAAATGCTAAATATCCCTGAAACGATTCCAGAGGCATTAAAAATCATCACTGAGGGCTATACGCGCCAATTGAACCCCGCACATTTGAATAACACACCATTCTTTATTTCTGCAGGTATTGGATTTGATGCAGACGTGATGCAAAAAACCAACAAAAACATTAAACGCGAAATAGGTATACTTGCTTATGTATTAAAAGGGTTTAGTGTGATTGATACTGATTTGAATTATGACGTCATCTTAGAAGGTGAAATTACAAGTGGGAAACTGGATAATCTTTATGAAGGCTTATGTAGCGGTATTATGTTTATCCAACATTTTGACGTTCAAAATATATTTGGGCTGTTTTCAAAAGAAGAAACGCTCAAACCTCATTTAGATGCACTTGTTCTACTCCCTGGATTTTCAGAGGATTTGCTTACGATTTTTTACCATGTTATGCGTGGCACGATAGATGAAATAGACAGCCCTTATTTCTTATATTTTGAATCAACCCACTTTAATATTTCCAGCTTGAAATCGATTCCTATTCAGGCGGATGGAAATATAATTACTATTGCCTCAGAAGCACATACTCCTCACGTTGATACTCAGTTCCGTGTGCAATCTAGCAGAACGTCATTTCCTATATTGTGTCCTGAAAATACGCATAACTTACAAGCGGTTATTGATGATACATTTAGCTCATTTAAAAAAATAGTGGATTCAATTTAATAAAAAATAAGGACGCCTTGTTTAAAGTCGTCCTTATTTTGAATGTGTTTCATTTTTTTGACTATTTGGCATCAGCAAATTTATTAAACGCCCCTGAGATGAACGTTAATAATATCGAGCCAAATAAAGCGCTCCAAAAGCCTGTTACAGAAAAACCAGGAACAAACCATGCTGCTAAGCCAAACATAGCAGCATTGATTACAAAGGTAAATAACCCTAGCGTTAAAATCGATATGGGCAGTGTTAACAGTAGCATTATAGGTTTAACTAAAATATTAACAAGCCCCATAATGATGGTGGCAATCATCGCCACGCCTAAGCCACTGATCGCGATACCTGGTAAAATATAAGCAACGATCATTAAGGCGACAGCTGAGATAAGCCAGTGTAATAGCATCGTTAACATATTACTGTTTTCCCTCTGTTTTAACCGTCACAGTGACACCGTTATCGACTTCTTTTTTAAGATCGGACCACAATGTATCCATATCCGCTTTTACATTGTTCCAGCCCTCATTATTTACTTTGACAGAGACCTTGTCTGGCGTTTTGATGGTAATGGCATTGTAGTCATTTTTAATGGTTTCTTTTTTGCGTTCAAATACATCGATACGTGCGCTTAGATCTGAAGATACATCTGAAGATGCGGTGCGAGCCTGACGTTGAAGTACGTCAATTTCTTGATTAATATCACCCATCATTTGCTCGTAATTTAGTTGTATCGATGCAGCAATTTCATCAACTTGCTTTTCTGCTTGATTACCAATTTCTTCAACATCTTTTTTGAAGTCGTCTTTATTAAATTCAACGGTTAATGTGGATTCATCGGAACCATTTGGTTGATCTGAATCTGATGTAGTGGTGCTTGTTGCACAACCGTTAAAAATGATTGTGCCTGCTAATGCGAATAAAATATAATTTTTCATAATGTAAGATCTCCTGATTAAAATAATTGATTTAAAAATAGCTGGGCTGACTTAAGAAATAAGTCAAACCCAGCTATTTGAGATGGATATATTATTGAACGGTGGCTGACTGGTTAGCCGTTAAGGTAATCGGTTGAGTCAACTGAATTTTAAGCTGCTCACCTGTCTTAATGATAACGTCGCTACCTTTATCGATACCGGCTGAAGCAGCACCTAAACCAGCACCTACAGCAGTACCATAGATAGCACCTTTACCAACTTTACCGCCCGACAATGGGCCCATTGCTGTACCTACAGCAGCACCTAAACCGGCGCCTACGGCTGTTCTAAGAGCAGCTTCGCCAACACGCCCTTTTGTTGTACCGCCTTTAAGCAAGCCGTCTTCGGTTGCAATGCGGGCACTTAGCGTGGTTTTTTCACCGTTTGGTAATACAAGTTCGGTAAACTCAATACGCATTTTCGCATCTTTGCCCATACGACCGGCATCTTCAACCATCATGATTTTACCAATCATTTTGGAGCCTGATGGAACAACGATAGCGGTTTTGTCTAAGCTCAACAATGGTTGGGCAATAATAGCAACCACTTGGTCGCCTTCACGGGACAATTCAGAGTGAATGGCTGTCTCAAGTGTGGCAGCAAACTCAGTCGTCGCAGGTACGGTTACAATACGCGCTTGAAGAGCGTTATTGTTTGTATTGCTATTATTATTGTTGTTGCTAGCCTGTGTGTTGGTTGAAGCGTTGAACGCAAGATTAGGCATGTTGTTACCCATGCTATAAATCATTGCTGCAACTTCACCACGGGTGGCTAGGTCGTTAGCATCAATGTAATTAGCACGTGATGGCTCATTCTTCATTACATTTTTAAAGGCTGCTTCAGCAACGGACTCACGTGCCCAAGTTGGTACTTGGCTACCATCAGGGTGATGGTTCAAGATGTTATCAGCTGAGAAGTTAGCTGGTAAGGCACCTTTATCAGCACTGGATAAAATGGTCATTACTTCAGCACGGCTGATGTATTTATTAGGCTTGAACTGGTTACCTGGGTATCCAGAAATCAAACCCGCATTCTTAACAGCGTTAATATGGGGGGTCGCCCAAAAGCCATTATCAACATCAGCAAACAGACTGTAAGAACTCTGTACATTTAAACGCATCGCTTTAGAGAGGATGGTTGCAAACTCAGCGCGGGTAATCAAGCCTTCAGGCTTAAATGAGCCGTCTTGGTAGCCACCAATAACTTGAGCGTCACTGAGAACACTAATGTTGGTTTCAGCCCAGTGGTTGTTTGTATCGGTAAAGTTGGCGGCTAATGCGCTACTTGCACCAATCATTTGAACTGAGACAGCTAAAGCAAGCATTGGTGCTGCTAATTTAATGGTATTGAATTTCATGTGGGTTTCTCCTAATTAAACGATTTAATAAAATGAATTATGTGTGATTTCTAACTTTAACGGTAACTGTTATCTTTTGTGCCATGTAATTGTTTAGACCTGTATGTATTTTAAACTATGTATAAGGACTTAAAAAATTTAAAAAGTTCACTAATATTGAATTTTCTTGTTTTTTGCTAGTTTGTCTCTTGAAAAAGAAAGACCAAGGAGCAGGATTCCCACTCCTTGGTTAAGGGTTTCAGGATTTTCTTAATTGAGAGAGTGGCTAGTTAAACTTGTTTGATAGTTCAGTCAGATGTCATCGATAGATTCGAAATGACTGATAACCGAACTTCAATGTATTAACTATAGCCTTTACACACCTCAATCCGTATTCCTCATGTATTTATAAGTCAGTAGCCAAGTGGTTAGGCTGTTTGTATATACTCTTGGAAAGCACGACTCACAAGCTTTTTAATTACTGAGAATTTGATGGAGCCTATGCCATTGAGGCTATCTCATTTTCAGTATTAATCGCGGATGTTAGGGGAAGGTTGATGGTGAAAATAGTACCTTTGCCTACATTTGAATCCACGTTGATCTCGCCACCATGATAATCAACGACCTGTTTGCATAGATACAGTCCTAAGCCTGAACCAATTTGTTTGTATTTTTTAGCCTGAGATTGAAACGGTTCGAATAGTGAGGCCACATTTTCAGGGGAAATACCTTGGCCGTTATCTTCAATAGTGATAATGCCATGTGTTTTTGTCGTTTTTGTACCAATTGTGATAACTGTATCAGGTGGCGTGTAGCTGATGGCATTTTGTAGCAGATTATAGATAACGCGTTTCATCTCCACTTGGTCTAAGGGGATCTTACCAATGGTTTTATCAAGTGAAAGTTTAATTTCGTGATTTTTCTCACTGGCTAACAGACGCAAATCACTGGCTACAATCTCTTGAATCATTTCATTGAGATTAACATCTTTTTTAACAATATTAACCACACCGGCTTGATAGCGGTAGTTAGCAAGGAGGTTTTCTACCATGTTATGAACAAATCGATTGGATTTAATTAATTCGTCAAGCACGTCCATCACACCCTCCGGCAGATCTCCAAAGGTACCTCGCTTCATTTCTTCAAACACACGATATTCTGCCTTAATGGGTGTTTTTAAATCGTGGGTTAACGTTGCGACAAACACTTCTTTTTGCTTGGCGGCTGCAATCTCAGAGGTCATATCCCAAAGAACGGCCGTATAGCGATCTTCCTGATCGGATTGTTTAACAATAGACAACTGACCCGGAAAGGTATCCCCTGATTTAGTTATGCCTGTAAAATTACAAATGACACGCTCTTCATCAGGTACTTCTTCAAGGATGTCATTCAGAAATACCGAGGTATCAATCTCACCCTTCTCGTCCACAGTAATGGAGGAGACAAGGGTCTCTAGTTTAAGTTGCTCTAGTTCTTCAGATGAATACTCAAATAGGCGTTCAGAGGAGGGATTAATGTATTTAATGCTCCCCTCGTGTGAAATCACCATTACGCTCTCTGGAACCGAGTTCATCATTTGTCTTAGGCGACGTTGGTTACGCTTTAACTGAAGTTCTGATTTTTGCCTTTTTTGGAGTTCTTCTGATATCTGATCCAAACTCCCTCTTGAAAGGTTAATGAGTGGGTGAAAAATAAAGATCTTGGCCATCATGGCCATCACAACAATCACAATAAAGTTGATGTTATTAAGTTGTTTAAGGTTTTCTGTTTTCACTTCAACTTCGTTCTGATATTCTTTGATTAGACCGTCAAGTTCGGTGGCTAATTTTTGACGTTTGATGAATCGTGAAATGTTTTCATAATGAAGGTTGGTTGAATGCAGATCGCGATCTTTTGACTCGGAAAAGGCACTCACTTCTTGAATGAAGGTTTCCATGCGGGCATCAATAATATGAGGCGGTTCATATAATAAAGAGTCCACTTTTTTAGAAGGCTTAACACTGACAAAAAGCCCTTTTTTTCCGCTTTTGACGTACCCATAAGTTTTAACCAGTTGGTTTAAGCTCACCATTAATTCAAGGCGAGCTGTATTCACTTCTTCCTCTGTGCGTGCTTCCACCAGTTGGTCGGACTGATCTGCAAGGTATAGTATTAGCGTTTTCTGTTGTTCTACATCGGTGGTGAGATCATCGTAGAGGTCGTTGATATTAATTTGATACCCAATAATCAAAAAGTTCATTAACGCAATAACAATCAACACAATGGTTACGATATTAAATCGCCATTCCATTTGATTGACGAGGGTATTATTGGCGTTTTTCACTGTTTCAACCGTTAACACCGTTTATACGATACCTTCTTTAACCGCTTTAACGGCTGCTTGAACACGGTCATTAACAGCAAGTTTTTCTAAGATGCTGCTAACTTGTACCTTAATCGTGTGAACACTGACGTGAACCACCTCAGCAATCTCATTGTTGTTTTTACCCTCAACAATGAGTTCTAAAACCTGTTGTTCTCTTTCGGTAAGTTGGTTTTTTAAGTCTGTATTGATATCGGCGGGGTCATTATTGGCAAAAAGGTTCATTGCAATTTTAGCAATTTGAGGATCCAGCCAAATCGCTCCGTTGTGAACGGACTTGATAACCTCAATTAAACTGTCAGAAGGAATGTCTTTTAAGCAAAATGCGTTGGCACCAGCACTCATTGCAGCGAGTACTTCGGTTTCTTCATCATGAGAGGTTAGCATAATTACTTTTGTATCAGGGCAGTGTTCTTTAACCTGTTCTGTGGCTTCAATACCGTTCATACCAGGAAGGCCAATGTCCATTAATACGATATCGGGTTTCATTCCCTTGATTTGGACCAAGGCGCCTTCAGCCGTATCTGACTCGCCTAGAACTTTTAATTCGGTGTCAGTACGTAAGACCGATAGTAATCCAACACGAACAAGTTTGTAGTCCTCCACCACAAATACGCTAATCTTATCAGTCGCCGTGGGCATGAAACACATCTCCTAAAAAAGTAATAAAAACCTTGTGATGACTTAATTATATGATTAACATAGTCATTTCATAGGCCCGCAGCCGAATCTTAATAATTGGAGGTTGTAAGCCTGAACAGCTAATTAAGAAGGATGCCGTAACTCAACAGCAGAAATAAGGCTATTAAAATTAAGCCTATAATAAATAAATGTTGTGGCGATTTAAGAAAAGACACAATATTGCACCGAATTGAGTTACTAATACCTGAAAAGCTCTACAAATAAAGCTTATAGTTATAGTTTAGCGTTTTCGGCGATTAATTTGATCTTCACAAGTGGCTAAAGAAAATAGCCACTTGTCTACTATCGTTGTTTCATTGTGTGGACAATAAGTAAGCCTGTCCCACTGACGAGTAAAGCCCCGGCGAATAATGGAGAGAAGGGAATACTCTCTTGGCTTGTTTTTGTTGCTGTAATTGGACCAATATCAAGCACTTTTTCTTGTTTCTCAAATTTAATTTGCGCTACTGCAAAGTAAACGATGCTTACGGCGATTAAGGCGAAGGCTAATAGTTTCAACGGTTGAACTCCTTGTTTAAATACTTGAAGAATAAAAGGAAGCTTTAACACCATTTAGACGGGGTTATAACTTCCTTCAGTCAACTTTTAGATAATCAATTTTAGTGTTCTCTAATTATACTGCTTGACCACGAATAACGCGGACAGCAAGCATAACTAATGCAATGATGAGCAGTAAGTGAACATAGTTAGCAAGGGTTACACCAGAAACGATGCCCAAGAACCAAAGTGCTAAAAGAATAATAAAAATTGTCATAAACATAAATAATGTCTCCTTGAGTTTCTTGAATAAAGCTAGAATTATAATAAGATGTTAGATGTTATTTTTGATGGGAATAGTCTGTATTGAACGTACAGGCTCCACACGAAGTGGGAGGTCAAACCCTTTTACTTCAAACCTGTAGCCATTGTCACGTAGGTTAACAAGGGCATTTACTATTGTAGACATTGGGCAGACGAAAAAGTTTGCTAGTACTCTAACTGAAGGCAGAATGAACTCAACCTTGTCTTTTTTAATGACCGAGTGATTCCTAAACTTAAGCGTGGCCTTCCATTGCAGCGCTCTATCAATATAATAGGCAATCTGCTCTGCAAGTGGCTGCTCATAGTTTCTGACATGGAAGTTAGGCATTTCTTGTAAAGGCATCTGTATCTTAACCTTACCGGTATCGATGTTTAAATTTTCTTTTGGTTCTTCTTGTATAGACATGGTGGTTACTCCTGAGCACTGTCTGTATATTCGTTAAAGGACAGTATTCCAATTTTTGTTAAAGTGATGCAATTATAGTTTTGGAATAGCATTCACTCGATTTGTCGCAGGGCTGTAAGGTGTGCCCGGTTTGGTAATGTAATGTGTTAGATAGTTCCAAATTTGTGGTGTTGTATCGGTTTCAAACTCTTCAGTTAACGGATCCCAGATACGAACGTAACTGGTATTCATATCAATACGGTATGCATAACCTTTGGTTGATAAGTCCTCTAAGGCATGTTGAATTTGAGAGATATTAACGCCTAAGAATTTTGCTAAGCGTCTCATTGGAGGTATTACGAGATAAGTGCATTTTTTAGTGTGCTGAGATTGTTCGAACAGACGTCTGAAATAACGAGAAACTAAAAAGACCTTGCTATTGGTTTTACGCTTGTTAAAAGCCGGCAACGGCATATCAATTTCATTTAGCACCACGGTGCTACAATCCTGTTGCCATTCGTGCGTGTTTTCTGTGTAAAGCATACTCATAAGATGTAAGTCCTTTCAGTTAAAACCTGTTGTGAGGTGTATATTCTTACTATAGAGAATTTCAGGGCGACTTACATCAGTGACCTAGTGATAATACGGTAGCTAGGTGTCTATACAAAGCCATAACCAAATAGATGCCACGACATGATCAATGTGACACCCTGGGTTGCTAATAGGGGGTGAGCTGGTCAGAAATAGAGCAGCTAAACAACACAACAGAATACAACACAGTGATGAAATACTGCCGTGATTAGAGGTATTCAACTAGTCAAGAAGTTTGATTTCGTTGCGTAAATCCTCAATGCGATTGGATGAAGCGGGGTGTGTTGAGAGGATCTCTAGTGCGGATTCGATGGATGTTTTGCTTGAATCTTCAAGAAGTGTTTCCATAAACTCGATACCGCCATTGGGGTCATAACCCGCGTCTTGCATTAAGCGAAGTGCAAAGCTGTCGGCAACGGATTCTTGTTGGCGACTGAATTGTTTGTCTTTTAGACTGAGTGAACTCACAATAAACGGCGCCGCAGGATTATTCTCGCCACCAGCTAAAATACTGAGTGACAGTAATACAATCCCTCTGCCCATGCCTCGTAAATGATCTTTGCTTTTATAGTGACCGAGTTCATGAGCCAGGACAAAGGCGATTTCGTCATCAGAGTGAGCCTTGTCGATTAAGCCGCTCAGCACAATGACTTCACCACCGGGTAACGCAAAAGCATTCACTTCATCACTGTTATACACACTAAGACGGTACGTTCGATGATAGCTGGAAGTCTCTTTTTTGTTCATCGGGATTACATCGGCTAGTTTTGTGATCATCACTTGTAAGTCCTGCTCTCGTGGATGAGAGGACTCCCCTTTTTTAAATGGAATGGATGCTTTACCCAAGCTTGATAAATATTTGTCCTCGGTTTCTTCCGTGATATTCATCACGGCCCAATCCATACTAGTTCCCAATACAATATAGACGAGTAGAAATGCCGCCAATAACCCACCGACCAAACGAAAGGCATCAAAAAGTGGGTGCACGTCAGTGATATTATTCTCGACAGGTGGCTGTGTGGGTGGCGTGTATTTCATGGTTGTAAATGAGACCTATGAAAACATAGATGGTCGCTGAGTATCAGGATCTGATTGGGTTTGAGTTTGTGGAGCCTGAGTCTGAGCTTGGGCTTGAGGCTGAGGTGATTCGGGTGGTTGATTGCCAAAGTGAAGAGCTGTTCCATAGGCTAGTACCTCAATGGTACAAATACCGTTTTTACTTCCTGCTGAACCACCGCCGATACTCGATGTTTCAATCCTTGCGTTTACGATCATATCGGCCCCCATTCGAGAGGCTTCGTCTTTCATTCGAATGCTTGCTTCACGACGAGCACGATCAACCAAGCTTTCGTAAGTGGTTAGATGACCACCAAATAAAGTTTTTAAGCCTGCAATAAAGGTCTTAAAATAATCGTCAGAAATAACACAACTCCCCATCACCAACTTTGACGAAACAATGCGCTGTTGATCACGCTGATCTGGAAGGGCTGTTTCTAACTTGGACGGGATTGCGGGAATATCAATCAGATGATGTTCTCGTTCTTTGATTTTTTTATAGTGATTCTTCTCGATTACGGTGCCTGATACATAGGCAACAATAAGAAGTATACATGTAAAAATTAATTCCATAAGATGAAGTATGTTCCTTAATTTAGATCGATTTAACTTACTAAAACGGCTGTCACATATACATAAATCTCAGCAGCAAAGGAGCCAACAGAAGACGTTGAAAAACGGACGTATACAATGGCGTTGGCGCCTAATGAGCGAGCTTGTTCAGTCATGCGTTCCATGGCTGTGTTTCTAGCATCGTTAAGTAAGTCGGTATAACCACCTAATTCACCACCCACAATGTTTTTAAGGCCCGCCATCATGTCTGAGCCAAAGTGCTTGGATTTAACCGTGCTGCCACATACCAAGCCAAAATGTTGCGTCATCTGGCGTCCTGGAATGGTTTCGATATTGGTAATGACAATATCAGCGTTGCTTGCCTGCATAGGTTATATCTCCTTAGTTCAATCTGTATAAATTCAGTCTAAAAGAAGTGGATGGTTTCTATATCCTTTCAATGAATGAGAGAGAATTAACCCTTGGTTAAAGAGCAGAGTAGAAGGTTCTTTAGGTGCGGGGGTTTTAGACGGATTAAAGTATTTCATTCTTTTGCCGATATTGTTAAACCAGAAGAATCATATACATGAGTCATGTGGGCTAGAAAGCAAATCGTCATAATTAAATTAACCACCTGTCGAGGAAACTCATTTAATGAGACATCCAGCATTTAAAAAAGGGATCGCTTCCCTTCTAGCATTGGCTTGTACCGCCGTTTTTGGCGTGCCGGCTTCTTTTGCGTTTACGATTAATGCTGGCGACACGATGACTGTTGAAAGTAGTGCTGGCAACCCTTATAACTACAGTACGGCTGGTAACATTATTATTAATGGTACTCTCCAAGGATTTGAAAAAACAATGCCTGGTGGCGCTTTAACCGGTAATGGGGCAACGATTAACCTGACCTCGACAGCAGGTACGATTACCCTTGGTTCAACCGGCCGTATTATCATCAACGGTACTATTATTGGTGGTAATGGCGGTATTTTAGTACTCGATGCGAGTTCAATTTTTATTAACGGTATTATTCAGGCAAATGGCCTTGGTGCCGGCGGTGGCGGTGGTACCATTACAATCAATACCGATGCGCTCAATATGGCTTCGACAGCAAGCGTTAGTGCTCTATCAGGTCAGGTTAATGCTCTTGGTGGTGTGATTGATATTAACTCTTCTGGTTTGGTCACTATTAGTAGTGGCGCTCAGCTTAGTACCAAAGGTGCTTCGGGTGTTTCTAATAACTTGATTGATATTCAAGGTGCGGGCGTCAATATTAGTGGTGTGCTCAACGCACAAAGTCGTGGTACGGCTGATGGCGGTACGATTATATTAACCGCAACCGATGTGGGTAACCAAGTTAATATTGGTTCCACCGGTCAGTTGATTGCAGCGGGTTACGTTAATAACGACGGTGGTTCTATTACCATTACGGGTAACGCCACCAACCAAGGTGTGATTAACGCTTCGGCTGGTTCGGGTAACCGAACAGGTGGTAGTGTTGTGATTACGGGTGCGGCAAACCGCCAGTTTACCAATAGTGGTAACGGGCGTATTTATGCGCTGGGTCAAAGTAGTGCGGCGGCTTCCAATGGCGGAACGATAACCATTAACACCGGTACCGTGACCTTAAACCAAGTTAGTGGTGGTATTAAAATTGATTCTTCAGGTTCAAAACTATCGAATGGAACGGGTAATGGTGGTGCCATTGATATCCGTGCCACAAGTGGCGACTTAGATGCCACCTACAGTATTATGCGTAACTATGGCCGAGGTGGCTCGATCGTCATGCGTAGTAACACCGGTGATGTGAACATTGGTAATGGCGGTAACATTGTAACGTATGGTGATAATACCAACACCTTTGATGTGCAAGGTGCCAATGTTACGGTAAACGGTATCATTGGTTCTGAAGGTATTCATACGTATGATGCGGGTAGCCTTACCATTAACGCTTCCGGTGATTTCACCCTTAATAACAATGGTTATCTCACTACACGTGCTTCTGAGCACGACACCACAAACACCGGATCAAATGGCGGTACGATTACAGTGAACGCCACAGATGTGACTTTAAACGGTGCAGCTAAAATGCGTGCTTACGGTACTCAGTACATGGGTGGTGGTGATATTGGTAATGGTGGTGTGATTGATATTAACGCTAGTGGTGATTACACAGCCGGTTCTAATGTGATTTTAAACGCGGGTGGTGCACGTGTATATACAGGGCCTACCATTACGCAAAACGTCATTGATATTACAGCTAATAACATGGACATTGATGGTCGTTACTTAGCACACGGTCGTAACGATGCCCAAGACGGCGGCCGAATTAGTTTTACAGCCAACAACTTAATGACCTTACGTTCAACCGCCAGCTTAGAGGCGTGGGGCGATCTTGACTTAGGTGGTGCTGGTGGTGCGATTTACCTACAAAGTTTAACGGGTAACATCAATATCCTTAATGGCGCCATGTTATCCTCTGCAGGTGTGTTGGGTAATATGGGTGGCATTATGAATGTGGCTGCGGCCAATGATGTCACCTTTGCCAGTAACATATTGGATGCCTCAGGTAGTGTGGGCGGTAACATTGATATTGATGCCGGTAACACCATTAACTTTGGCGGTAGCCAATTCTTAGCAAGCGGTACTGCTGGTTCGGGTGGTTTAATCCAGATGGTTTCTGGCGGTGTTATGACCGTTGATGCAAGTTCAGTCTATAATAGTTCAGGTACGGCAGCCGGCGGTCAAATGGTATTTGAAGGTAGTGACGTAAATAACAACGCTACGTTAACCAGTAACAATGGTGATATTACCTTACGTGCCACAACCGGTGATGTGACAACAAACGCCACGTATAATTCGGATGATATTCAGTTGAATGCAGCCAACGGTAATGTGATTGCCAGTGGTACCTTTAATGGCTTGGTTAGTAGTAACGCTGAAAGTATTGTTATTACAGCAAACTCAGGTAACTTGAATACGGATACAGTAACTTCAACAGCCGGTAATACAACATTAACAGCGTCAAACGGTAATCTAACTACCGCTAATGGCGGAACGGTTTCCTCTACGGGCGCCCTTTCTATGGAGTCCGGTACGGGTAACTTAACCACCAACTCGGCTTTAACTGGTACATCAATTAACTTAACCGCGAATAACGGTAACATCTCTGGTACGCAAGGGAGCTACTCTGGTGGCGCTATTACGGCCACAGGTAGAACCATCGGCTTGACCTCCACAGCAGGCTCAATGCAGTTGGGTAACTTAACCGCTACGGCTGGTAATGTTAATATCAACGCCAATGCAGGTGGCTTAACGCTTCTCGCCGGTCAAACAATTGATTCTTCAGGCAACACCATTCTTCGTGCTGGTACGGGTAGCTTATCAAGTAACAACACCACCTTTAATTCGGGCGGTGTTCTTGATTTATCTGCTAACGGTGCTATTACGGTTAACAGTAATAACCAACTTAACGTTGGCTCACTGCGTATCTATGGTGCTGGTGGAACAGGTTCTGCAGCGGGTGCTGTGGCGGTTACTGAAACCACAGGCAACTTAAACGTAAGCTTGTTAAACACCAACACCAGCAGCTCTCTTGTTGCTAGTGATGTGGGTAGTGCCCTTACACTGTCTAATGCAACTATTGGTGGCGGCACGCTCACAATGCAAGCCGATACTGCCATTACGGCAACAACAAACAACCAATTTGCTGGCGCCATTCAAGCGTACGGTAATACGGGTGTTGCCGACCACGTTGCCGGTGTAAACATTACCTCTATTGATAACACCAATGATTTAAACGTGACGCAGTTAACCGCAACCAATTCCAATTTAACAGCCACAACGGGTAATGCCGGTGTGCGCTTAAGTAACTTGGATAGTAACAACGGCACAACAACAATTAATGCTTCACGTAATATCACGCTAACCAACAACACGATTGATGGCACAGATACATTGCGTGCGACTTCGGTGAATAATCAAACAGTAGCCTTAACCGGTAACACAGTTGCCAATGATATTACGGGTAGAACATCCTTACCGGGTGGTACCTCAGGTGTTTATATTGGTTCTGCTGGTAACTACAATTTGGCTGGCAACACAGTCACAGGTGATGTGGATATTTCAACCAATAATAATATTTCCATGGCCTCAGGTAGTATTGGTGGCGTATTAACGGCATCGGCTGACAACATTAATGTAACCGCGGATACGGGTGATTTGACCTCAGGTATTGTAACAGCCACAACCGGTGGCGTTAGTTTAACAGCGACCAATGGTAATTTAACCACCACGGGCGCAACAAGCTCTGTGGGTGCAACAACGCTTACGTCAGGTTCTGGAGATATTGTTGTGAATGCGACTGTCTATGGTGAAGGTGGTATTACAACCCGTGCTGATGGTGCAGGTGGTGACATCACATTAAACGCTAGTCTTGATTCACGTAATTCCTCTGGTGTGGGTCAGGATGTCGTTGTGTCAGCCAATCGAAACGTGACCATTACGGGTGCTAACGACATCTTTGCTGATGGCCGTGTTCAAGGTGCCAATGGCGGCACCATTGATATTACAGCGACAACGGGTACGTTTTCTATGATGGGTGGTACGGGTGCCACACTACGTACCACAGGTCAGGCTGATGGCTCTCATAACATCATTAACATTACAGCCAATACTATTGAGTTAAACAGTCGCCTATACGCTGATGGCGACAATTGGGGTACAGCCGGTAGTGCCGGTGGTCAAATTAACTTAACCTCAACCGGTGGTGATATCAACTTGAGCGCAGCAACAGACTTGTATGCGCGAGGCCGTGCTGCGAGCGTTACCAATCCGGGTAATGGTGGTGCTGTTACCATTAATTCGGCTGCTGACTATATTCAAGGTGGTCAAATATTTACTAACGTTGCTACATCCACAAACCAAGGTTTGGGTGGTGCTAATTATGGTGGCGACGTCTCTATTGTGAGTGGTGGTAACATGGTCTTTAACTTTAGTGGGGCCAATCTTATTAACACCCGTGGCGCTAACTATGGCAGCGGTAATCTCTACAATGGTGGCGACGGCGGTAGCGTGACATTAAACTCAGTCGGTAACCTCACCTTTAATAACTCAACGGCAAACACCAATCCTAAATACTTTATGATGCGTGGTGGTCGCGGTCGCGGTGCTGGTAATGTAAGTGGTAACGGCGGTATCCTGAATATGAACCATAGTGGTAGCCTATCCATTGATAACTACAATGCAGGCCAGCCATGGCGCAACTTTGATGTTAGAGCTGGGCAAACGGGTAACGGTGCTACGGTTGGTATACAAGGTAATATCTTTGATAACGGTGCCTTGGTTTACTAAACCTTATAGAGACGTTTGATATCTAACTTTCGCATTGCCGTCGTACAGGACATCCATTCTGTATTATTATAGAAGTGTTGTTGTTGGGAATGAACGTTTATACATGAACCCCGAAATCACATCTTTATTCTATTGTTTAGCATGCGGACATGATGAGCTTTGCCTGACCGATGCCGAGTATGCTCACGAGAGAGTGTATCAGGGTAAACTTGTTTGCTCAGCATGTCAGCATACATACCCCATCACCGATTATGTGCCTCGGTTTATTAATCTGGATACGATTTCTACTAAGAAGCAAAAACATATTGCTGAAAATTTTGGTGATGCGTGGGTGGCTTATGCCAAAGCACGCACCGTAAACCCGTATATGGAAGAACAGTTTCGAGATTGGGTGCTTCCGCTTCAGCCCGATGACTTTAAAGATAAAGTGGTGATGGAAATGGGGAGCGGGCTGGGTGGCTTCTCGGCTTATTCTGCTCAATACGGTGCTAAACAAGTCATTGGTTTAGAAATTAGCCATGCCCTTGATGCGGGTGTGTCGATGTTGATGGATAACCCGAATCTAAGCTTTATTCAGGCTGACTTATTAGAGCCTCCGATTAAACAAGAGAGCATTGATCTGGTGTTTAGCTTGGGGGTTCTTCACCATCTGCCAAAGCCCATTGATGGATTTAACGCCATTGTGCCTCTTGCTAAAAAAGCGCAAGGCCAAGTGTTTATTTGGGTGTATGGCTGGGAAAACAACCGACTTATCCGCTTGATTGTGGAGCCCTTACGCGCGATTTGCCACCGACTGCCTGTAATGATGGTTCGGGTTGTGTTGGCAGTGCCCTTGAGTTGTATTCTTTATCCGCTTCTTCATACGTTTTATCACCCGGGTTTGCCATGGCCTTTAAAAGGAATGTCTGAAAAACTGCCTCACTATCAGTATTTTCAGTGGCTTCGTCGGTATGGCTTTGGGTATGTGGTGGGTATGGTTAACGATCAACTGATTCCACCCGTGACGCATTACCTTAAAAAAGAAACGCTCTTGAGCTGGTATCACGATAACAAACTTGCTTTGGATTCAATAACACACCGCAATAAAATGAGCTGGCGTGTCCTAGGGCATCGTGACGAAAATTAGAGCTTTAGACCATCGTTACATCTAGAAATTGAGTCTGAAATCGGCTAAACTAGTGGTATGGGTATACAAAAACAATTTTATAAATTTTCTATCGCTGCTTTTATTGCGTTGAGCATTGCAGTAACGAGCTTTGTGGCGCATGCCTATAAACGTTATGAAGTGACGTTTCCTAATGGCACCACCTATACTGAAACGTATGATGATGTGCCATATCAGCAATCTGTTATTACGGGTACACCACTCTATTTGGGTGTACCTATTCGCCGCACGCCTATTCGAACAACGGTTCCTCAAGGTAACACGGCCTTGATTACGCCTTCTTATCAGTACTATAACCACCCTTATGGTCGCTCGGTATCACCGTATCGATATCAAAACCTACAAACGCAACGTCGGTTTAGTGGGGGTGGATTTATGGGGAATCCGGCTCAAGGGATGCTTCAGCAAAACACGCAAACTCAATCCGATTCATTCGGGGGCAATACGCAAACACGGACTAACGTGACCATTTTTGGCCAGCAATAATAGGGACTTAATACCTCTTAATATATAAGTGTTTCAGGGCAATCCACGGTATGTTTGGGGTTTAATAGAGTAAGTTGATTATCAGCTTTATCCCGTGTTTCATCATAGATTAATAAGTCATAGCGTGGCTTGTGGCCTCGTTATCGTCAAACATATATATCGCCTATCACTGTGTTTGGAATGACTGTTTACACTTATGACGATTGATCTGTATTGTGCGCACGTGGAGACGCATGACGGTTTCATGCGCGTTATGAATAGATTAAATAGGGTTTTCGAAGATGACAACATTAATGGGTTCCAATGGTTTAAATCGTTTAGCGCAATCGCCAATAAAGCAGGATGCTGTAAAAAAACAAGCTGCATTGCCTGTGTTTGAAGGCAGTGTAAGCGCATTAGCAACGAAACCATCTAAGCCTCAGGCTTTTTTGGGTAAGGATTTAATTGCTTCCTCCGTTCGATTTGGACAAGTTGATGATGTTGATAAGCTTGATGATGAAGAGCGCTTTGATTTGTATGGTCAGTTTGCGGCTCCTATTGCTGATGCCTTACTTCAGGCGGATAACCTTGCTCAAGAACAGGGTGTGCCGGTGAACTCGGCTCACATTATGTCGGTGTTGCTGAAAAATGCGTATGACCTCTACATCGACTACAACTCACCTGAAGGACCCTCACCTTCTGTTAGTAATGAAGAGCTTAATTTTTATAATGCTTTCACGGCAGTTATGAGGGGTGCTACAAAGGGGCCGATTGATTTATTTGAGTTTCAAAGCAACTTTTATAAAGAAGTGGGTAAGTTTGTTGTTGATTTAGGTGACACCCATCCATCAGGGTTGTTACCTGCTATGCAAAGCTTAGTCAATGAAATGCCTAAAGAAGTGTATGACGAAGCACCTATGAAGTATGCCGTGAACCTTATGCGTGTTTTGGATGGGACGTACTATCAGTATGGTTGGGAAGGTGAACCTATCTCCAATGTTAGACAACCGTATAGTATGTTTGCTTATGCTGGACTTGAGGATGTTCGAGATAAATTACTGAGTCTGGGGGTATCCAACGTGGCTGTTGAGGGTTCTCTTTTTGAATTTAAAAAAGAGGGCAATGACGTTACGCTTGAATTGAAAAACGTGCCAAACTCATCTGCTGAAGAAGACGTAGAAGAAGAGCCTCCTGCAACAGGTACTGGTAAAGTCCAAGGCGCTAAGGGAGCCAAAAAAGCGAATCCCAAAACTAAACCTAAAGCTAACCCAGGTACTGATATTGTAAAAGCACCTAAGGATCCGATTTTAACGGATCTAGAAGAGGTTGATAAACAATTTAAAAACCTCAAAGAATATGGTCGCAATTATATGATGGCCGCGTACAATAATGAATTGCCACAAGTGTACTTGCGTGAGTCAGCAACCCAGCAGGTAGAAACTATTTTAGCCGCTGATGGCCAACGCAGCCATGCCTTATTGTTGGCTAAAGCCGGTGAAGGTAAAACCTATACAGCTTATCGTTTGGCGCAACGTATTCTTGAAGGTAAAGTACCTGAACCCCTTAAAGATGCCGTGATGTTTGAGTTGGATACCAATGCCTTGGTAGCAGGTACCACCTATCGTGGTGACTTGGAAAAACGTGTGCAAGCTGTGGTAAAAGAAATTACAGCTTTTTCTAAAAAGAATCCTGAACGTAAAGTTGTTGTTTTTATTGATGAAATTCACACGATTGCAGCCAGTGGAAATCAAAATATTTTAGAATTGATCAAAAAACCGCTATTGGATAACCCTGATTTAAACATCTCTATGCTGGGAGCTACAACCCCTGAAGACTGGCGTAAATCTTCAATGAGAAATGATCCTGCTTTTCAGCGTCGCATGAAAGAAGTGCCTTTGACCGGCCTCAATAAAGACGAAATGCTCACCATTTTAGGTGAAGAGGCGATGCGCCTGGCCAAAAAATACAATGTGGAATTTTCACCACAAACCATTGAAAAAGTGTTTAAAATTAATCAGCGTGAAAACCCCGATAACATGATGAGTGGCTCGATTGACTTGATTCAGTTGGCTGCCAGTATTGCTGTTGGGCAACCACCAGAACTGGCTGGCATTGCGGATAAGAAACAACAAATGAACATGCGCTACCATCAGCTCATGTCTTATTATCAGCGCAATCCTAATGCGACGCCTGATCCAGCCAGTGTGCGTGATCTTCAAGGTCTGCCTGACCATATTGATCAGGTGAGTCAGCGTGAAACAGATTTGATTGCTGAATTTGAAGCCCGTCAAGATGGTGCTCAAACCGATGTCACAGATCGTCATTTGCGTTATGCCAAAGCCGTATTAACGGGTAGTCCGTTTAATGATTTAGATGAGAATGAACTTGATCGCATTATGCGTGCCAATGACATTGTGGCTGAAGAAATTGAAGGTCAGTCTGAAGCGCTTGAAGTGGTGCGTGAAGCGATGCTGAGTTTAGCGATTCGCAATGAGTTGGATATGGCCGGTGATCGTCCTGTGTTCTCGATGTTGTTACCGGGCCCAACGGGTGTGGGTAAAACGGAAACAGCCAAAGTTATTGCTAAAGAGTTTTTCCATGGCAACTTGATTCCGCTGGATATGACGGATTTTATGGAAAAACATGCTGTGTCTAAAATTCTTGGAGCCCCTCCAGGGTACGTTGGGTTTGATAGTGCCGATGCCTTAACCGAGAAAGTGCGTAAGAACCCTTATTCGGTTGTATTGTTTGATGAAATTGAAAAAGCCCACCCCGATGTGATTAACGTGCTACTTCAGATTCTTGAAGAAGGTCGTTTGATTGATAACCATGGTCAGCCTGTTGACTTCTCCAACTGTGCCGTGATGATGACCAGTAACCTTCACCAAGAAGCGTTGCGTGATTTGTTGAACAGCCATAAGGCTGATTCTAAAGGACTGGATCCTGAAATCGCATCGATGCAACTTGACAGCAACGTTCGTGGATTGTTGTCCAATGTGGCGGCTGATAATGGTTTTAAATTCCGTCCTGAATTTGTGAACCGGATTGATTTTATTGCGCCATATCGCAATTTAACACGGAGCGATGTAGACGGTATCTTGCAGACCTTTGTGGAACGCTATAATAATCAAGATGCACTTAAGCAACGCAACTTGAAAATTGAATTGACTGATGATGCCAAGCAGCGTTTAATTGACTTGGGTGTGGCCACAGTTCAACTTGAAAGCAAGAAGCAAGCCATTGGTTTTGCAACTGCCATTAAAGAAAACGATACTACGGGCTCAACCGCATCGGCTGATGACGCCTTACCAGGTGGTGCGCGTGAAATTCGTCGTGTCTTCCAGAAGACGATTGAAAACAAAGTCGCTCGTTTGTTGCTGAGTTCGCGTGATAAAACCAATGCGGTGCTCACTATGGGCTACGACGCTGAGTCAGGAAACTGGATGCCGCAATGGAAATCGGGTCCACGGGTTAAAAAATTAAATCTAAGTGCTTAAGGGCGTTTAAAATAGAATTGAAACACCACCGTCTCTTTGTCATTGCGCAAAGCCGGTGGTGTTTTATTATGTTTTAATGTCAATGATGATGCGAGTTTATATCAGCATCTAAATAATATCGACTTTAGGAGAGGGATAGAATGCGACATAGTTCTAAAAAAGCCGCCACATTGATGTTGGCTGGTATTGTTTTATTATCAGCAACCAGTTTTGCCCGTGAAGTAACGGGTAAGGTTCAAGCTGTTTTTCACGAGCACGTGAAAGTAACTGACGGCTGGGCCGATAAGGTATCCGTGACGGTTAAGCCTTGTGATAACTCCGCTCAATACGTAACCGGAGGCTACGCTCCGGGAGCTGTATCTGATGCCAATGCATTGGGTTTCTTGTATAACGATACCGTTCAGGCGGGTCGTCACACCGTAACCAAAAGCCAGTACATGAATAGTGTTAACGGTCACGTGACACTGAATTTGGATGATAAAAATGTCATTCACAAAACTACCTTCTGGGGTTATAACTATGAATGTGGCACTAATATTGGTGAAAATGCCATTACGGGTAGTGCCGGAGCGTCTACAGGTGCGAGTGCAACCACCAGCACACCTGCAACCTCGGCTCCAGCAACAAAACGTCGTGGCGGATTTGGTCGAATCCCTACTGGTGTTAGTGTACCGGGTGTTGGCCGTTTCGGCTTCTAAACACGAATTTTTATTTTTTATCAGATCATCAACGATGGTTTGAATAATTGAAGTATTTAAGGAGTAAACCCATGTTGAAAAAATTATTAGTTAGCTTGCAAGTTACAGCCATCGTTTTAAGCGGTGTTGCTGTATCAGTACAAGCGCAAACCGATTTACCGCCACATGTTGCCGGTAAAGTGGTTGCTGTGACACACGAAAAAGTAAAAGTGAATGAAACGTGGCACGACCAAATCAAGGTGAAAGTTGAAAGCTGTACAAAAAATGGCGCCTTAGAAGAAGTGCATTACACACCCGCTTCGGTTAGCGATCGTACTGCTTTAGGTCACTTGCTTCAGCAAGAATACCATCACGCGAGTACGGCCAACATGCCAAAGCAAAAGATGATTAACGGCTTTGGTTTGTTCTGGGTTGATAGCACCAACCGTGTTACGCGAACCGGATTACTTGGCCATAATGTTGATTGCCGTAATGTGCCAGCACTTTTAGGTGAATTTAAATAAGGCTTAACGAGACTTATTTAAGAGCTCTAATATAAAAAGCGCCGATGTGAATTTCATCGGCGCTTTTTTGATGGTCAGAGTAAGACTTGTCTTAGCCCATTAGTTCTAAGGTGCTTTCCATAATTTTTTCGCCTGTAATCACTTTATTAACAGGGCATTTGGCAGCAATGCTCTTTAAGCGTACTTTTTGCTCTTCGGTAATGTTTCCGGTAATCGTAATGTCTTTAATAATGTGGGGTTTGCCGGTGGCGTCGTCCTTCTTTTCCATCACATCGGTATAAACCGATTGTACGTCCCAGCCTTTACGCTGTGCGTACATTTGAAGTGTCATGTTAGTACACGCACCTAGGGCGGCGAGTAGCATTTGGTGTGGTGATGCTGCGGCATCGTCGCCCCCTTCTTTTTGCGTGATGTCGGCAATAAATTCGTGGTTGCCGGCTTTGATAGTTTGACGGTAGGCGTGACCCGGTGTCGACGCGACGGATACGGCAATGGATGATGTCATGATAAAGTCCCTCAACTCGTTCACAATACTCTGTGTGTACATTTAAACTTGATATCTATTGTATGTGGCTTTTCTCTTTTTTAGAAGGCGTTATCTTAACCAACAGCCCTAAAAATAGGTCAATTCTGTAATAGCCGGTGTATGAGCTAAGTATGCAAGTGTATCAGTGTGTAAAAAAATAGGGCAAAATAGGCAATTTTGCCTTAAAGATTGTTTTTTTTATATTAGAGCGAATGAATTGTCACGTTAATCGATTTTATACAATCCGGTTATCCCCGTAACCAAAAGTTTAGTTTATCTTTCAACGCTCTAGATAGTCAGAGTCAATATAAGTTTAGAGAGGTCGCAAGCCCCATGCCAATGACAGAATTAGAAATGTCTTTAACACTCGGTATTCTTAATGAGCCCGAGAAAAATCTAGTAAAAGTAGATCCCATGTTCCGCGCTGAGATTATGTATTTAAAACATATTTTTATGGTGAACCAAAAACAACGTGAAGAAATTGGTAACTTTAGTCCTGATAGTTGGGCTGATATGCTGCCTTGGCATAGTTTGAATTAAGCCATTTTATTCATAGTGGTTACTGTTATTGAAGAAAGAATAAATAAAAAAACCAAAAAAACCGCCCTTTGTAATTACAGCAGGCGGTTTTTTTAATGGTGTTTTATCAATTATTTTGGTGCGTTGAGTTCACCTGTTTCGCGTGTAAGTGCAAAAAAGGCAACGACCACGTCAAGCTTGCTGGCTACGTACTCTGCTGAAGCGATGGTTAATCCGATGCGAGCTTTGATAACATCTTGATTGCTGGCAAACCCAGAGTTTTCACTGATTTTAATTTCTTTTAAGATCGTGCGAGCCATCTTAAGTTGATGCTGTTTCAAGTCGAGCTGTTCGATTTGTTGCTGGTGTTTAA
>CAYGPY010000001.1:16432-47073 GCA_964351765.1 uncultured Vampirovibrionales bacterium | reverse complement strand
GCGGCGCTGATACGTTTGCCTTTGACTTAGGGAGCGGGTTGGATTCCATTGGTGACTTTACCAACGGCACTGATTTGTTGGATGTCAGTGGCTGGAATATCAGCGATTTCAACGACTTAATTATTACCGCCGTCGGTGGGGATACTACTGTTGCTTATGAAGCTGATGGTGCAGATATGATCACGTTGCAAAATGTAGGCGTATCCGATGTGGATGCCGTCGACTTTGTTTTTGCTTAGGGGTTTAAAGGCTTTTCAATTCGTTAAAGTTTCAGGGTAATTTACCGATACCTTATTAATTACGGATTTTAGCTACCTACCCCGTAAAGCTACAACCATTTCAGCACTAAGGATATAACCATGGCCGATATCTACGGAACAAATAACGACGACACCCTCAACGGCACCTCCGGTGCCGATCTGATTGATGGATTAGATGGGAATGATCAGTTATATGGCGGTGATGGTAGCGATACATTAGAAGGTGGGGAAGGTAACGATATTATCCGTGGCGGTGATGGATTCGATCTAATCTACGGTGGATCAGGAAATGACATCTTAATGGGTAATGGTGATAATGAGGACGATTATATTCATGGTACTTCTGATGGGGCTTGGATATATGGTGGTGATGGTAACGATATTCTTTATGCAATGGATGACCAAAAAATCTTTACCCATTATGAAAAAGGTAATGGTGCTAACTTATATGGCGGTAATGGTGATGATCAATTATATGGTGCGAACGGCACGACGGACTATTATGGTGGGCAGGGTAATGATACTCTGTATTTAAACCCTCACGGAGATAGCTTTATTAACTTAGACAATGACTGGGGTCACGATACCATTGTGACCAATGCCGGTGAAAACTATTGGATTTATTTGTATTTTGATGACGCAACCGTTGATCTGAATCTTGATTTTAACGCCTTTACTAATCAGCTTTTATTTGATGGAAGTATACTATCTTGGGAGAATTCACTAGAATTTTTTAGTGTTGAAGGCGGACAAGGTAATGATACGATTTATATTTCAGGCACTATGTGGGCAGATGGTGGCGATGGTAATGATACAATTTACGGGAATGCTAATAACAACAGTTTTGTTGGTGATAACGGTATAGATCATTTATATGGTTTTGGCGGTAACGATTCATTTACAATGGATGGTAAAGGAATTGAAGACTACTTTTTTGGTGGTGCTGATAACGATAAATATGCTTACAACATAGGCCGATATAATTTTGATCCGATTACTCAATTTATACAAGATGATAGCGGTAGTGATGACAGAATTGTTTTTACAGATACATCATCAGATTCAATTTTAAGTTACGAAGGTGTAGATTCAGATAATAACGGTTATTGGGATAAATTGATAATCCATTCAGATACAAATCAATCAATAGAGATTGAAAATTATTTTGATAACAATAATAATAACCAAAGTGGAACAGGCTTGATTGAGAGTTTTGAATTTGATGATACAACTCTCTACTTTAATGAGATTAATACTCTTGCATTTGCTCCTGTTTCTGGAAGTACTTCAGGTAATGATACGCTTCAAGGTAATAACTATAACAATCAAGTTGATGCAGGTGATGGGAATGACACCTTATACGGTCAAGGTGGTAACGATACTTTATTTGGCGGAACCGGCAACGACTTTATCGATGGTGGTCCCGGCGTCGACAGCATGAACGGTGGCGATGGCGATGATGTATTTGTCGTTGATGACGAGAACGACACTGTTTTTGAAGTCGACGGCCAAGGGTATGACACGGTGCTTGCTAGTGTTGATTACACCATGAGTGCCAACGTTGAGAAATTGCGTATGCAAGGCTCCAACGATCTCACTGCCACGGGTAATGATAGCGATAATCAAATTTTTGGTAATGCCGGCAACAACAGCCTTGACGGCGGTGCCGGTAATGATGTGCTGAATGGCGGCGCGGGTGATGATGCCATGGTCGGTGGTGCTGGCGATGATTTTTATTACGTCGATACAGCCGGTGACAGCGTAACCGAAGTTGCTGATGAAGGTATCGATACCGTGTATGCCACAATAAGTTACACCGCAGGTGATCACGTCGAGAACGTGCGCTTGTTTGGTGCGGGCAATATGGATGCCACGGGTAACGCCTTGGATAATAAACTCACCGGAACCAGCGGATCGAACACCTTAGATGGTGGCGATGGCAACGACACGCTGGACGGTGGTAGTGGCGTGGATACCTTGATTGGTGGTACAGGCGATGACTGGTATTTGATTCGTAACAGCAATGATGTGATTGTTGAAAACGCCGGCGAAGGCGACGTGGATTACGCCTTTACCTATGTAAATTACACGCTTTCGGACAACATCGAACAGCTTCGCATGTATGGCAACACAAACTTAACCGGCACAGGTAACGCTGGTGACAACGCCCTCTACGGAAACTACGGCAACAACACCATTAATGGCTTGGACGGCAACGACTTTATCGATGGTGGCGCCGGTGGCGACGTAATGCGCGGTGGCGTGGGTGATGATGTTATCGTGATTGATAGCGTATTGGATAATGTGATCGAATTGGCTGACGAAGGCTACGATACCGTGTTAACAAAAGCCAACTACACGATGGCTGATAATATTGAAAAATTACGCATGCAAACCAACGCCAATTTAAACGCAACGGGTAACGACTTAGATAACGTGATGATCGGTAATTCGGGTGATAACACGATCAATGGTGGTGCTGGTGACGATAACATAGTGGGCTTGGGCGGCGCTGATACGTTTGCCTTTGACTTAGGGAGCGGGTTGGATTCCATTGGTGATTTTACCAACGGCACCGATTTATTGGATGTCAGTGGCTGGAACATTGCTGATTTTAACGACTTAATCATCACCGCTGTAGATAGCGATACCACAGTTGCGTATGAGGCTGATGGTGCCGATATGATTACACTGCAAAATGTAGATGTCGTCGATATAGATGCGGCCGATTTTGTTTTTGCATAATAATAAACCATAGTAATTAGTTCATCATCTTAATTGGCATTTAAAAACGAATAATTTCAATTGCAAAAAATCCTGTATTCTTAAATACTTATCATAAAGCGTTCCTGATCTTGATTCTAGTGCCTATTGAAAAGTAGTCACTTTGTATATTGAGATATCTCCATTGACATAATTACCTCCATACTTGAACATGGTCATTATCGACATAAATATAGAGAGGGAATTAATCATGGCCGTATATACAGGTGATAGTAGTGCAAACACTCATTCAGCAACCAGTGGAGATGATACACTCTACGGTTTAGGTGGAAATGATACTTTATACGGCTTAGGCGGTGTTGATGTCTTTTATGGTGGAGAAGGCGACGACTACCTTTATGGTGGAGATGGTGATGATATATTTAATATTCAAGCAATTAGTGATGCTACTTCTGATAACGATGTCATAGATGGTGGTGACGGTGATGATCTTATTGATGCCTCTGCTTACGGAGTAGGAAGAGATCAAGCGTCCGTCTTATATTTAGGCAAGAGTGACAGTGTGGAAGGAACAACAGACGAGCTTTATATCAATAATCACACTTACAAAATGGTTGATGTTGAGTCAGCGACAGGTAGTGATGCTGAACTTAGTGGTGTTTACTATTCAGACACCGTTTCAGCTGAATTTATAGATTCAGCAGTTAATATTAATCTCGCTGGAACTACGGAGCAGGTCATTACAGCATCAGGTTCAGATGTTTTATACCTTAGTGGTTACGAAGACATTATGGGCACAGATTACAATGACACCTTAACTGGAGATGACAATGACAATGTTCTATTTGGTGGTAATTTAACTGATACGGGTAACGACTCCCTAAATGGTGGAAAAGGTGATGACACACTATATGGTTATGACGGTAACGATACATTGTGGGGTAACCAAGGTGATGACTCTCTTGTAGGAGGGTCTGGAAGTGATCTTTATGGTTGGAATATTGCCCCAGAAAATGGAGACATTGATCATATAACCGACTCGTCTGGGGATTATGATTTGGTTTGGTCTGAATTTGGTGATGGTGGCCTTGGGCATGTCAACTTGACTTTTTCTGGCACTGTTGCAAAGTACGAATACATTAGAACTGGCTATTCCAATACTTATATTACGTGGGATACTACGGTTTCAGACATTGAAGCCATTGCTTTTACTGATGAAAATGATTCTGTCCTAGGAAGTAATGGTGATGATGTTCTCATTACGTGGAAGGGCGACGACTATGTAAGCGGTGGAGCTGGTAATGACCTCATAATGCAAAATGATCCTTCCGGCGTTTATACGAATGGATACACAGCTGGCGGCTCTGATGGTAAAGACACCATTTATGGTGGGGCAGGAAATGATACCATCATTGGCGGAGTTGGTGGCGTAGACACTTTAAGTGGTGAATCCGGCGATGACAGCATTGTCTCAAGTAGTACCGGCGACTATTTAGAAGGTGGGGCTGGCGAGGATACAATTCATGGTAACGGCGGTGATGATACCTTTGTCGAAGGTGTTAGTACAGGAGCCGATACTTATTATGGGGGTAATGGAACAGACATTCTTGATTATTCCTCTTCGAGCGCTTCTGGAACCGTGTTTGTAGCTGGCGGAACAATGGGTTTAAATGGTTTCACAGATACGTTTGATGGTATTGAGCATGTTAAAGGTAGTGCAACAGGTACTGTTGACCAAGTAAATGCTTCGGGAAATTCCCAAGGCGTGACCATTAATCTCGCTAATAATAGCGTATCAAATGCAGATAGTGGCGTGACAATCGTAACTAATTTTGAAAATGCTTATGGTAGTTCACATAACGACGTTATATATGGTAGTACGGAATCAAATGGACTTGACGGAGCTGCTGGTGATGATCGCTACGTCATTGGAACAACTGTCTGGGGAGATGATCAATTATTTGATACTTCAGGTGTAGATACACTAGATATGACTACTATTACTGCCGACTTAACCGTGAATCTAACTTCTACAGCCGGCCATGAGGTTACAGATGGTACAAGTACTGTTAACTGGGCTGGCCATATAATTGAAAACTTTAAGAGTGGCTCTGGTGCAGATAATATTACAGGTAGCGCTTACATTAATACTATTTATGCTGGTGGTGGCCAAGATACAGTAAATGGAATTCATTCTGCCGACACTATTTTTGGAGAGGCCGGAGATGATACTTTACGTGGTGACGGAGGTAATGACTTCATCTATGGTGGTGCCGATAATGACAGTATTTTAGGAGAAGCTAATAACGATCAGCTTTTTGGCGGCTCTGATTCGTATAGCTCAGGTTCGGGTAATGATACACTTAATGGTGGAAATGGAGATGACACACTTTATGGTGCTGATGGCAATGATACCCTACTTGGTGGAAACGGTAATGACAGCTTGTATGGCGGAGCTGGCAACGATAGCTTAAGAGGCAACTCTGGTACTGATAAAATGTACGGTGGAGCAGGTGACGACAGACTTATTAGCTCAGGTGGAGCCGATTCACTTTACGGTGAAGGTGATAATGATACCCTATATGGTAATACTGGCTCTGTAATTTTAGATGGTGGGGATGGTGATGATACTCTTTATGGAGGTGCAACCGCATCTGGAACAATAGAGACTTTAATTGGTGGGAGTGGTGATGACTGGCTTCAAGCAAATAGTGGCGATGACATACTTCAGGGTGGCGATGGTGATGATACACTGCGAGGCGATGCCGGAGATGACCTACTAGAAGGTGGCGAAGGAAATGATTTATACACCGTTCTATCTACTTCATCTGGAAATGATATTATTAATGACATAGAGGCTTCAGGACCTACTGACTCGGATACCGCCAGCTTTGCTGGATTTAACACATCGTCATTTAGCTGGTCTGCTATTGATAATGACTTAGATAGCAATGGCTATGTTGATAGTCTATTGATTGAATATGATGGTAGTAATTCAGTTTTGATTGAAAATTATTTTGACAATAGTGCCACAGCCCCGGCTGCTGATACTGAAGGCAGTGGATTAATTGAGACACTTATCTTTAGCAATGGGTCTTTTGACTTTGACGATGTCTTAACTCTTGTTTAATTTTTATTTTAGACCCCCTGTAAGAAAATATTACAGGGGGTTTTACGTTATAATTAACAAGAGTAAGTAACGTAGAGGTTCGTCTGTTGGATTACTATGGTTTAATGTTTCATCATTTCCATGATGTTACTCATGAGCCCGGTCAGGGGTCTATTAGTGCAGAGGAATTTGAACAAATTCTAAATCATGTTGGTATTAATAATGTTATGCCAGCTGATGAGTGGCTAGATTGTTATGCTAGTGCAAGGTATTCAGATCTTAAAGGCAAATATTGCATTACATTTGACGATAACCTTCGGTGTCAATATGACATCGCTTTACCTGTTTTAGAAAAATATAATATTAAAGCATTTTGGTTTGTTTATACCTCTCCTGTTACTGGAGAAGTAGAGCGTTTAGAGTTATATAGATATGTTCGAAATAAATTCTTTGCTTCAATGAGTGATTTTTATTCAATGTTTTTCTATATGATGCGTGACTTAATGGGCGATAGTTTTTTTATTGAAAGTAGAAAAGTATTCGAAGACTCGAATTATTTGGTTGATTATACTTTCTATACTAATGAAGATAGAGAGTACCGTTATTATAGGGATGAGTTGCTATCATCTCAGCAATATATTGAAATTATGGATCGTATTGTTGAGCATTATGTTTCTGATAAGTCTGCACTTTTAAATCATTTATGGATGGATGAAGATTGTCTGAAAGAGCTTAATATGAAAGGCCACATTGTCGGACTTCACTCTCATACTCATCCTACCAGAATGGATAAACTTCCATATGATGAACAATTAAAAGAGTATACTCAAAATTATGATATTTTAACTAACATTTTGGGTGCTAAACCGAGAGTGATGTCACACCCTTCAAATTCTTACAATCCAGATACCATAAAGATTTTAGATGATTTCAGCATCGAATTAGGCTTTCGTGCTGATTTAAGCATGGACAAGTTCTCTTCATTAGAACTACCCAGAGAAGATCACTCCAACATCATACGCCAAATCAAAGAGTTGGAATCCGTATGAAAATAACATTGTTCACAGGAAATCAGCCTCGGCACTTAAGCCTAGCTGAAGAGCTAGCACAAGTTTCCGATGAACTTTTTGTAGTACAGGAATGTACTACACTTTTCCCTGGTAAAATTGATGATTTTTATCAAAAATCTGACGTTATGCAAGAATATTTTAATCATGTTATTACCTCAGAGAAATCTATATTTGGTATACCAAGGTTTCTACCTAACAATGTAAAACAAATCGTTCTTAAAGATGGCGATTTAAACCATCTATCGATGAAATCATTACAACCTGCCCTAAACTCAGATCTCTATATCGTTTTCGGGGCTAGCTATATTAAAGGTGAATTAATTGATCACTTAATAATTAATAAAGCCATCAATATACACATGGGCGTATCCCCTTATTATAGAGGTAGCTCTTGTAATTTCTGGGCACTTTTTGATGGTAGGCCTGAACTAGTGGGAGCCACCATCCATCTTTTATCAAAAGGGCTTGATTCAGGGGATATCTTATTCCATGCACTACCTAGTACCTGTGGTTCAAATCCTTTTGATCTAGGAATGCTAGCCGTTAAAAGTGCCCATACTGAATTATCAAAATCTATTCGAAATAAAACTTTGTTTTCAACTAAGCCCCTCAAACAAGACAAAGCTCTCGAAATAAGGTATACCAAAAATAAAGACTTCACTAATGCTGTAGCCAAAGAATATTTATCAAACTTACCCAAAATAAATATAATTGAAGAGGCCGTTCGCTCGCGTGAAACTCAAGGGCTTATTCTCATTTAAAACTATAGAATATCTTCTTAATATAGGCATCAAAGATTGACAGCCCACCAGAATGGCTACAAGTTGCAACTCGAGGAATTCAAAAGAAATTGACTGCCCCCCGAAAGTTGATCAAGATCGAACGAAAGGAAATATCTTATTACATTCTCATCAATCTGCATGATGCCGATAAGCGACCACTACTTGAGGAATCATCGAACATAGTTATTCATCCCTATCGGGCAACCTATAACTGGTACTTCGTCCACCGCCTGAATTCTGAATAAAAACACCCCTGTTTTTTAATTCCTGAATATCTCTGAGTGCCGTATCATTAGAACATTTAGCCAATTTAGCGTATTTCGATGTATTCATAAATCCTTCAAAATGATCCTCAAGCATACAATTGATAATGAGACGTTGACGCTCGCTCACAGGCTTTTGATTAATGGTATTCCATAGCTTCGCCTTAAACAAAACGTTACCAAGAGTCGTTTCTGCATTGGAAATTGCCCGATCAAGACAGTCCAAAAACCATGCAAGCCACTCTGTGATATCTGGCGTACTTCGCTGTTGCTTCTCAAGCTGATCGTAATAATGCTTACGCTCTGCCTCAATCTGATGTGAGAGACTATAAAAGCGCTCTTGCACCCCATCAGCACGTGCTAAAGCCATATCACCAATAGCTCGAGCAATCCGCCCATTCCCATCTTCAAACGGGTGTAAAGTTACAAACCATAAATGAGCAATGCCTGCTTTTAAAACTGGATCGAGCTTCTGACCGTTATCAAACCACTCAAGAAATACCCGCATCTCTGCCTCTAAGCGCTCGGCACTTGGTGCTTCAAAATGAACTTTTTCTTTGCCCGTTGGTCCTGAAACAACTTGCATAGGACCTGCATCCATTGTACGCCAGTCTCCAACCATAATCCGACGCATACCACTTCGCCCTGTAGGGAACAATGCCGCATGCCAATCAAATAAGCGGTGTTTAGTTAACGGATTGGAAAAACATTGTGTGGCATCGAGCATCATTTCAACAATGCCCTCCACATCACGACTAACAGGAGTTAATCCGGCAATATCCATGCCCAGCCTACGGGCAATCGAGGAACGAACTTCTTCAGGATTAAGCTTCTCTCCCTCAATAGCTGACGATTTTACCACGTCATTAGTCAATGTTCTCAGGCTGGCTTCACACTTCAGCTCAAAACCAAGCCCTTCCATTCGCCCAAGCAAACGTCCTTGTCGATGACGTATATTGGCCAGCTTTGTAGCAAGGATGTCAACATCCCATGTAAAGTTAGGCCAGTCGTAATGTTCATAAATCCACATATTATTCACCGCATTATTTAATGTGATTATAAACGATATTCACCGCAAAGTCAAGACTATTCACAAGAAATTATGCGGTGAATAATGTCATCATTCACCGCAAACATAAAAAGCGTGAGATCTACCACCCTCCGAAATTAATCGCTCTCTAGTTACAACTTGCACCCATTCTGGGGGCAGTCACTAACACTATCACCCGTATCAATTGATACGGGTGATAGTGTTATTACCTAGATAGAGATACCCTATGCAATCAATCCTTGGGCATCTGCAAAGTTCACAGAGCTGTTATCACTAAAGATGAGGGTTTCAATATAGCCAGCACCAGCATTACTCGTGTCATCATCCGTGGATGAGTTATCAAAGTAATTCTCAATGGTGACAGAGTGACTACCATCATATTCTATTAACAAAGCATCGACATAGCCGTTAGCATCTGAATCATTATCAATAGCTTCCCACGTAAATTGTGTTGTATTGAATCCAGCAAAGCTAGCACTGTCTGAAGTACCTGAAACATCATCAATGATATCTAAACCTGATGACGTGCTTAGAACGGTGTACGCGTCATTTCCAGCGCCACCCAGAAGTAAGTCGTCGCCACCATCGCCACGAAGAGTATCATTACCATAGCCGGCATCCAGTGTGTCATCACCTGTATTGGCTTGCAGTAAATCATCACCTAAGCCACCATATAAGGTTTCTGTACTGGTACCACCATAAACAGTGTCATCACCATCACCACCCGATAATTCTACAGTGAGTGAATTACCGTAGATGATGTCGTCTCCAGCATCACCATACATGTAATCCTGACCACCCGAACTAATCAAGGTATCATCACCATCGCCACCATGCATCGTATCGTGACCAGAGTTACCACGGATACTGTCATTACCAGCACCACCGTACATCAAATCATTACCATTCGCACCCAGCAAGGTATCCTGGCCTTCACCACCATATAGGGTGTCGTTACCAGAGCCACCATTCAAGATATCATTACCATCACCAATACCTTCTTCATCGTCACCACCATAGATAAGGTCATCATTTGATTCACCCAAGAGACTGTCATCACCAGACCCACCGTATAAGGTGTCATCACCTAGATCACCTCTTAAGGTATCGTTGCCTTCTTCTCCCTTTATTTCATCATCGGAGTGAATGGCATTCACGCTATCATTACCCTCACCAGCGTGAATAATATTAATGTACGCGCTACCTGTAATCGTATCGGCTCCTGAACCACTGTAGAAGTTCTCAATCACATGGCTGGACCAGTTAATGGTGTTCGTACCATCCGTCACTTCATCACCAGCAGTCGATGTCAGGTTCACGGTTAGATTCGCTGTTAATGATGTTAAATCGAGCGAGTCATCGCCTGATGCGTCAATCAAGCTATCTGTTCCCCAACCTGCATCAAAAACATACATGTCATCATCAGCACCACCGTCCATCGTGTCATTACCAGCGCCACCCGTCAAAATGTCATCGCCAGCACCTGTAACGAGACTGTCATCGCCAGCACCTGAACTAAAGTTATTATCTTCAGCACCACCGGTTAAGGTATCAGCACCACTGTCGGTTACAATACCGGCCACAGCACCTAGAGCCCATGAAACAGTATCTGAACCGTCCACATACGACGTCGCTGAGGTCAAATCAATCGATTCGGCTGATGAGATTGCACTAATATCAATCGTATTCAAACCAACACTATCAATAATCGTATCGGTACCAAAACCCGATTCAAAGACAAGATGGTCATCACCATCGCCACCTTCAAGGGTGTCGTTACCCGCATCACCATAAATGGTATCGTTACCACCTAAGCCACGAATACTATCAGCACCGCTTCCAGCTCGAATAATATTACCAGCGGACGAGCCATCAATACTATCGGCACCAGAACCCGTTGTTATATTCTCAATCGCATCTGAAGACCAGTTAATGGTATTAAAATTACCATCAGTCACTTCATCTTCTGATCCACTCGACATTTTAACCGTCAAGTCTGTTGTCAATGCAGAGACATCAACCGTATCCGTTCCATCGGTATCAACAATACCATCTTCTCCGTGCGATCCACTAAAGACATAGGAGTCGTCTCCAGCACCACCAATAAGATAGTCATCACCAGCGGCACCGTCTAAGGTGTCATTACCATCGCTGGCATCAATATAGTTATTACCCGATGAGCCTTTTAAGCTATCTGCACCCGTACCACTTAAGATATTGGTCAGATCATTCGCTCCCCAAGAAACCGTGTTACCAGCCGATTCTGTGTAGCTCGTTGTGACACCCAATTCAATGGTAGCTGCAACATCGAGCGCACTAATATCCAATGTATTGTCACCGTTTGCATCTGAAATGGTATCCGTACCAAACCCGGTTTCAAAGATATAGGTGTCATCATCGTTCCCGCCACCAAGCCAGTCATTACCTGTATTACCAATCAAGGTATCATCACCGTCACCACCGCTCAGGCTATCACCATTGGTGCCACCATCAATCAAGTTATCAGTCGCACTACCTGTAATCGTATCCGCACCAGTACCAGCAAGAACGTGATCAATCACATCATCTGACCAGTTCACGGTGTTCGTACCATCACTAATTTCATTGCCACCACTCGATGTTAAAGCGATCGTCAAATTACCTGTTGTTTCAGATAAATCCACAACACCCGAGTCACTCGCCGTCGTCTCATCATCAATGGTATCTGCTCCCCAGCTATCGTTGAAGACATAGGTGTCATTACCAGCACCACCGGTCAATTCATCGTCACCACCGTTACCAGTTAATTCATTGTTATCAGAATCACCCGTTAACGTATCAGCGCCACTACCACCAACAACGTGCTCCATTGAATTCGCATTCCACGTCAATGTATCACTGGCATTAGTAAATGTTGTGCCCGTTAAATCAACATCAACACCTGTTGAGTAGGCACTAAAGTCAAGCTTGTCATAGCCTGCAACGTCTTGGATGGTATCAGTACCAAAGCCCGATGCAAAGGCATAGTTATCCCAACCAAAGCCACCTTCAAGACTATCATTACCTGCACCACCCGTTAAAGTATCATCACCATCTCCAGAGATAAAGGTATTGGCACCACTATCACCAGTCAAGCTATCATCGCCATCACCGGTTTCAATATTATCAATATCACCCGATGTCCAGGATACAGTATCACTACCATCACTATATGATGAGGCACTACTCAGGTCGATACTGGCATCTGAATCAATGGCTGAAATATCCAATGTATTGGAGCCACTGCTATCATTAATCGTATCGGTACCAAAGGAAGAGTCAAACACATAGGTGTCATCACCACCGGCACCCGACAGACTATCATTACCCGTGTTACCCGTTATACGGTTCGCCGCTGAGTTACCCGTAATAGTATCGTTACCAAAGCCTGTTGTGATGTTCTCAATCACGTCACTCGACCAGTTAATTGAACTACTGCCAACCGATACTTCATCACCACCACTGGATGTTAAATCAGCGGTCACATTCGATACAATCGAACTCATATCAATTGAATCCGTACCACTGGTATCACTTAAGGTGTCATCACCAAAGTAATTGTCAAAGACATACTCATCATCACCGGCACCACCATCAATCGTGTCGTCACCAGCTGCACCTTCAATACGGTTATCAGCGTCACTACCAGTAATATCGTCATTACCATGACCGGCTACCACGTTTTCAATGACGTCATCTGACCAGTTAATATGATGCGTCGTATCCGTGACTTCATGGTTACCAGCTGTGTCATCAGAACTCAGATCAATCGTTAGATCATTTGATACATCACGCAATTCAATCGTGTCGTTAATACCACCCGAATCAACAATGGTGTCTTCACCCCAAGCTGAAGTAAAGACATAGTTATCACTATTAGCACCAGCATCCAGTAAGTTATCGCTACTATTACTGCGCAAGGTATCATTACCGTACCCTGTGGCAACACTATTAATATTGCCACTTGTCCAACTCACCGAGTTAGTGCCATCGGTGTAAGAGGTTTTCGTATTCAGATCGAAATCAATATCACTAAACTCGTCACTGATATCCAATTGATTATTACCCGAGCTGTCACTAATCGTATCGGTACCAAAGTCACCACGAAAGACATACACATCATCGCCCGCTTCACCTTGCAGGCTATCATCACCTTCGGCACCTTCAATCGTATCGTAACCGCTACCGGCATTGATTGTATCGTTTCCATCGCCTGAGTAGATTTCATTATCACTTGAGCTACCATCAATCGTATCGGCACCTGAACCCGTCGCAATGTTTTCAATCACATCGCTCGACCAGTTAATGGTGTTCGCACCATCGGTCACTTCATCGCCAGCACTAGAAACCATATCAACCGTTAAGTCTTGATCCGTAAGACTCAAGTCAACCGTATCCGTACCAGCACTATCAGCAGAAATGGTGTCATCGCCAAATTCATTTAAGAACAAGTACAGATCGTCACCACTACCACCATCTAAATCATCGTCGCCATAGTTGCCGTGAAGCGTATCGGCTTCAGCACCACCGCTTAACGTATCATCGCCATAGCGGCCATCTAGGTAGTTTGCATCTGCATTGCCCGAAATGTCATCATCACCTGAACCGCCTAACACATTTTCAACGACATCTGAAGACCAATTTACTGTATTGGTGCCATCGGTAATTTCATCACCACTACCTGAGGTTAGATCAACAATAACATCAGCAGACACACGACTTAAGTCAACCGTATCCACACCATCACTATCAGTCAATGTATCTTGACCAAAACCATTAGCAAACGTATACGTATCTTGGTCTTCACCGCCGTCTAAGGTATCGTTTCCATCGCCACCACTTAATGTGTCATTTCCTGAACGACCCAGCAGTGAATCATTTCCTGTCATACCACTGACATGGTCACTGTCTAAGCCACCATCCAGTGTATCGTCACCACCAAACCCAGCAAGCACATCACTACCAGCATTTCCTTTTAAATGGTTATTACTGTCATTAGCTAAAATTTCATCACTTCCACTAGTACCAAAAATGTTTTCAAGTGCAGTTGAATCAAAACGAACAATATTTTCTCCATCTAAAATACGAGAGGCCTCAAACAAACGCGCCTGAATCGCGTATGAAACTTGAGAGAAATCAAAAGTATCAACGCCGCCCGAATCCTCTACACTATCAAAACCCCAGTCATCAGCAAAAACATACGTATTATCAGCACCATCTGAATCCGATAATGTTTCGTTAGAAGATAAGCTTGAGGTTACATGAGAGCCTGATGATGTTAAATACGTACCCGATTGAATCAAACTAATAACATCATCATAATCAACATCAGCATCATCATCAAACACCATACTTTCAATAGCTCCAGTGCCCGCAGAAGAAAAGATTACACTATCCGCCGTATCATCAAAATAGTTTTGAAGTGTAACAGAGTTACCGCTACCAAAATCTATTTTTAATGCATCGACATTATCATCGGCATCAGTATCAACAGCTGTCCACGTTGCATCGTTGGCATTGTTTCCTGTAAAGCTCGCCCCATCATCCGTACCCGATGCATCATTGATGGTATCATCACCCGTTAAGCTCGTAAATGCTAAATAGGTGTCATCGCCCGCACCGCCAACAAGGCTATCATCACCCGTGCCACCGGCTAATAAATTATCACTGCCGGTACCTGTGATGGTATCATCACCTGAACCACCAATGGCATTTTCAATAATGTCGCTTGCCCAATTAACCGTATTACTTCCATCAGTTACTTCGTCACCAGCCCCTGAATTCAAGTCGATGGTTAAATTAGACGTTACACCAGTAAAATCAGCTGTGTCCGTACCACTGACATCACTAATCGTATCTACACCAAAGCCCTGTGCGAAGGCATACGTATCATCCCCTGCTGCACCATCAATGGTATCATTTCCTGCACCAGCTTCAATACGGTTATCCGAAGCATTACCCGTAATATCATCAGCACCGTCACCCGTAATGACATGCTCAACAACATCATCACTCCAGTTAATCGAGTTGGAGCCATTTACAACTTCATCACTTCCACTGGATACTAAGTCAACTGTTGTTGCAGATGTGACAGACGATAAGTCTATCGTCTCTACACCTTCACTATCTTCAATGGTATCGTCACCGAACGTACCTTCAAATTCATAAGTATCGTTACCCACAGCCCCATCTAGTAAATCATTACCATCACCGCCATTTATCACATCATTATCAAAAGTCGCTTGATAACTGTCGTAAATAGTTTGTAATGAAGTACTGTCTAAAACTTCTTCAAATACTTCTAATTTGTAATAGTCCGCATCCATTGTAGAAGCGTTAGTAGTTTGAAGCTCAAACGACGTATCGCTATTTAAATCATTAACACCCGTTTGAGTGGCCTCATACCAATTTACACCATCACTCGTCACTCTCAATGTAATCGTGTTGTCATTGGCCCCACCTTTCGTAAAGGAAAGGGAATAAAAATAGCGGGTATTATCTGCAACCGTTGGACCGTCACTTAATGCCAAGTCAATAGGGTTTGTTCCATCGGTTGCAAGGATACCCAATCGTTCATTTGAGCGCACACCCAGCCAAAACGATGCATCTGAAAAACTAGCTGTACTACCGTTGCCCAAGGTTAAAAACAAACCATTTGAAGACGACACACCGGTATTGGTTTCAAACAAAGAAGTAATCGTAAAATCAGATGACACAATTTGATTAATACCTGATACGCCACTTGAAAGAGTCATCGAGGCAGGATTCACATAGCCTTCGCCCCAAGCAGGAGTAGTCAGAGTAAAATCATATCCAGTTGGCGCGTAGTCATTCGCAGCTGTACCGCTTCCTTCATTAAATGACCACGAGTATTCTCCATAAACAGCCTCTCCGCCATCTGCAGAACCACGTAATGTATCATTACTTGCACCGCCCAAAAGTGTATCAGCACCATCACCACCGAAAATAAGATCAGCACCGCCAGAGCCACTCAAGTTGTTTGCGTCATTATTACCAGCAAGCGTATCGTCTCCAGAACCACCAATTGCATTTTCAATAACATTGTCGGACCAATTAACAGTGTTGACACCAACAGTCACTTCATCGCCAGAGCTCGATACCAAATTGATATTAGCCGCAGTAGATTGCGAGGATAGATCAACCGTACCTGTTCCACTATCACCCGAAATACTATCCGCACCAAAGGTACCTGTGAATTCGTAAGTGTTGTTTCCAAGGCCACCATCTAAAATATCATTTCCACCAGCGCCATCAAGAATATCATCACCATCATTACCTGAAAGAGTATTTATAGCGGCATCACCTGTGATTTCATCATCACCGGTACCACCAGTTGCATTCAAGATACTATCACTAGCAGCCCAGTCAACTGTATTGGTACCATCTGTGACTTCAACACCAACACCACCATCTAAATCAATGGTTAAATCAGATGTCACATCACTGAAATCAACGGTGTTTGTGCCGTCAGTATCGACAATGGTATCCACACCAAAGCCTTCAGCAAAGGTATAGGTATCATCATCACCTTCACCTTTTAACGTGTCATTACCAGCGCCAC
The DNA here is from genome assembly GCA_964351765.1 of uncultured Vampirovibrionales bacterium. Taxonomy (GTDB): domain Bacteria; phylum Cyanobacteriota; class Vampirovibrionia; order Vampirovibrionales; family Vampirovibrionaceae; genus CAYGPY01. Next base: position 30,214 of record CAYGPY010000001.1, on the reverse strand, counting down.
CATCTAAGGTGTCATTATCGTCACCAGCAAGTAAGCTATCCGTTCCAGCTCCACCTAAGAGTGAATCATTACCAGAACCCGTTGTTAAATCATCAGCTCCATCGCCACCATCAAATACATAGCTCAATACACCAGCACTGTAAGTTGTTGCAGATGAATCAATGGTATCGTCACCATCACCAAATACAATTTTTTGAATCTCAGTATCTGAATCCCAAGATACTGTATTGGTCCCGTCAGATACGGTATTCGTTGTGGAGAATGTACCGGTTAAATCTGTTGTGACATTTGAGAAATCAAGTGTGTTATCGCCAGCACTGTCATCTAAGGTATCGCCGCCATACGTGTCATTGGCGTAGCTGTCGCTGAAATAGTATGTATCATCACCAGCGCCACCTTTTAACGTATCACTGCCCTGACCGCCTGTGATTTGGTCGTTTCCATCATCAGACACAATTGAATCACGACCTGTTTCAGCATTGGCTGTATCATCACCATAGATAATATTGTTACCCGTGTATAGAGTAATGTCATCATTACCTTCACCACCATAGATAACATTGTCATCAGCGGTACCTAAAGGAGCAAAATATGAATGCTCCGTGATGAAATCATCACCGTCACCACCGTCTACTGTGTCAGCACCACCATAAACAAGAACGTAATCATCACCATCGCCAGCATCAAAATCATTAGCAACATTTAAACCATGCAATGAATCAGCACCACTGGACGCATTGGCTGTATTGTAATCAGCATTAATAATATCTAGCACTTGCTGAGCAGTATACACGGTGCCATCAGCAAACTTAAAGAATTCGATTCTTGGTGTTTGATTAAACTGATCCACAACACGGATCTGATCTGTATTGCCCCCAATATCATAGGTGATAATCAGATCATCATTATCATAGCGATCAGTATAATCACTATTGTTATTAAACTCTATGTTACTGGTTGTAATACCTGCACCAAACTCAATGGTATCTAACGTGCCTGAATTATCGAATTCATAAACAGTGTCATTGCCATCATCTATATTAAAGACATAGGTATCATTTCCAACATACTCAGCATGATAAATGTTGGTGTCACCATAAATGGTTTCATCACCAGCACCCGCATTGATGACGTCATCACCGTCGCCACCTTCAATGGAGTCAACGCCAGTACCACCAACAATATCATCATTGCCGTCGCCACCTTCAATGTCATCGGTACCGGCACCACCATCTAAGGTATCATTTCCGGTTCCACCAACCATTATGTCGTTGCCGTCTTCACCATAGGCTTCATCGTTGCCACCACCAGCGTTCACATAGTCATTATTGATGCCTGCATAAATAATGTCTTCACCATCTGCCGTATAAATACTGTCGCCTAATGTATCCGATGATGTTTCATCATCACCATAGACAAGATTGTTACCACTTTGAGCATTGATGAAGTCACCACCGTCACCACCAATGATCACGTTATTACCACCAGTATTTACATCATCAGCATTCGAACCTGTCGAAATACTATCATTACCGTCACCGCCAGAAATAAAGTCAGCACTTTCATCACCTAAGGAACTACCGGCACTATCAACAATAGTATCATTGCCATCACCACCATAGATGGCATCGGTACTACCACTACCGGTAATACTTTCAGCACCTGATGTTCCATTAATAATTTCTTTGCCCTTGCTGTGGAGCGCCTCAGCATAATCTGTACCCATACCAATAAAAAAGTCATAAAACTCTTGGTAATTAGATCGAATGTTTGTGTCGTTACCCAATAAGTTTAAGTCATGCTCTACAGAACCGCCTTCAGTAATATACGCGCTATCAATAATTTCTAAACCACGCAAAGCACCCACAAATTCGCCCAAGGTTTCAAGACGGTCATTTTCAGGAGTAATCGCCAAGATAGCTTCTTTGGCCTGCATCAGATCATACGTAGACTGGTTAAGCAGACTATCCCACTCGACAGTTACCAAGTCATACAAATCGGACACGTGTGATTGCATCACGAGGCTTCCATACACCCAAGACTTAAACAGTACAAAAGCACCCTCAAGATTATTAATCATTTCTTGATCGCTAATCGTAATACCATCCACCTGAATGGGAAGAAACATAAACTTTTCGACAGTGGCGACCCATTGGCCGTCGATGTTACTACCCCAGTTGGTTGTTGACACACTGGTAACATCAGCCCATTCAAGTAAAATATCTTCAACAATATCCCAGCGTTGAGCAGGATCTGTCTCCGCAATAAAATCTTCTACCAAGCTTTGCAAACTACCATCAGCATCAAGAGCCATGGTTGTATGCAGGTCAGCCATTTCACCAGAACCTTTCAAATAGGGTAGTGCTGCAATGGCATCAGAAATATCCACATTATAGTTAGTGTAAGTTTCTTGCGAAACGGACTGAAGCCACACATCGGCAACTTCTTGTTCCTGCCCATTAATGGTAAAGGTACTGGTACGCAGGTATCTGTTTCCATGACCATCATCGACACCACCATAGACGTCCCAAGGATTTATTCCACCAGTGCTTCCGGTAAAGTTCAAATCAATTTCAGTAATACCCAATTCATCCAAGGTGAAGCTAATGCCATCACCACGCATAACCTGAAGCTCGCCCCATTGATCATCACTAGCATCAATCACGCCATCGCTATTACTGTCTAATTCAGCTAGAGCTGCAAAGCCACTATCTACACGAATGGCATCATTATCATAGTACTGGTCTCCAAAAAGCTCTGAACCGTCTGTCAAAAAACCATCACGATTCACATCACGCCACAAAATACCATCGTCACGTCCCACCCAGCTGGTACGATCAATCGTCCCATTGTTATCAATATCAAAATAAACTCCATCAACTTTAGAGGTCATTTCGACACCATCACCATCAAGATCCAGAAGGAGAGGATCTCGAAGAAGAAAGGTACCAGCAGCACCCCCTAAACTATGGGCAACCACCGAAGTCTCTTCAGGAATGTCTTTTTCACAACCGTCAGGGAATGGATTTCCTCCGGTAAGAAGTTTGCCAAAATGAGGTTGATTATGCGTATCTCCAAAATCTTTGTATAATTCAGGAATCGCCAAAGGCACCTTAGTCAAACTTCCACCAGGACCTTTGTAGTGAGTCGGATCTGTTGTCGGGTCATAAGGCTCAGTACTTCCTTGTTCACCATTGTGTTTTGCTTTACCGCTTGCTATAGCTTCCAGAATATCCTGACGGATCTCTTTTTCCATAGCTGCTTTTTGCTCATTTGTCTTTTCTCTGTTTTTAGAATTGTAATGTTGCATACCAATTTCTCTACCAAGACGATTATTATAATGATCAATTTTCTGACTGTTTCCACCATAATTTGGATGATCATTTTTATTGTCATGTTCTTCCCTATCACCTACGAAGGAAGCGACGTCCGTTCCGTAATAGGCCGTTATATAAGCGCTCAGATACATATGCGTAAAAGTATCTTCCTGCATTGCGTACTGATCTCCATTTGCTGCTGTAAATTCATAGTCAGTATCTTCAGGACTAATGTTTTGGTTTTCATGTACTTTAATACTATGACCCATCTCTACTGCGTCTTTTTTAGCTTCTTCAAACGCCTTATGACCAAAAATTGTTAATCCACAATCGTTAGCATATTTTCTGAGTTCATCAGGTCCAGGTAACTGAGGCCACTTAAACGTATTTTTACTTGACATAATTAACCAACTTTCTTTGAAACATAGACATAAGCTTTGTTTGGATGTTGAGGCTCATTTGAGCACTGACTAAATAACAAATAATTTCCCTTAGACAAAATTATCACCTGTGGATTTAATTCCTGCATTTTTGCTTGTTCTTCTAAGTTCATTGACGAAAATGTTAGTAAAGGGTTATCCTTATAGCAAATAGGGGTGTCACTCTTTCTTGTTCTCTTTATAAGAGCCTGCAGTTCCGAGTAGTCTTTAACAACTCTATTCTCCAGAATACTGTATTTATAGTTGTAATATTTCTGCGGTGTATAATCTTTATTATATTTGTACAAATAGTTATAAATAATCACATCATTATTATCTGCCTCCACACTAAAAAGAGAAGCACCAGCTTTACCCTTCAAATCCTCTACAATCATAGGGCCTTCCGGCGAAGATACGGGTGAAAACAGTTCTTCCTTAACGTTAAAAATTTCGAAACCATCAAGCGAAAAAATCAAAACGTTTCCGTTTTTAAGCTTTACAATATTGGGGAGCGTATGTTCAAATTTAGATTTATCGGTAACCAATCTAAATTTAAGATTCTCAAGATTAAAAATTTCAGCTTCGGCTTCCCTCTCATAGTTACTTACTCTTAGTATAAAAACGTTGCCGTCATCAAGGACTACAGCTCTTGATAACCAATTTTCAGATCTCATATCTTCTATATCATTAAGACCTAGCTTTAATTCGTAAATTGAGTGAATGATATTACCACTATTATTCTCGTCAACAGCCCGTATACAGCCAGAAATCAGAATTAGCATGACAACAAGAAAAAATGAAAATAAAACACCTAGAGGTTTCTCTTCACGCATCCTTTTTAAAAAAAGCATATTAAATGTTAACCCTCTAGTAAATCTTTTTCAATAAAACGGAAATCTAGCATCTATCCCTTCATGAAACTTTACCATAGTCTTGCAAAAAAACATAGACGAATAACTCAATAATCAAGGTGTTTTTCATCACTATTCTCTTTGATTCAAGTATTGATGGTACTTCAAAAAACAATTTATTTAACATGAATGCACTATCCAGTTAATACGATCAAGTTAAGTGATATCAATCCTATTTCAATAATATGTCACCATGCTCAAGGGCTGTGTTTGTCATAGAATAAAAGCATTCCATCGCCCTATCAACATCACAAAACACCGTGAGGAAACCCACTGTTGAACAAGCATCTTGTCTTTATGCATCAAAATTACCCGGCTCAGTTTGGTCCGGTGATTCCGTTTTTGCTAAAGCACTATGACGTGGATATTTCCTTCTTCAGCGAGTATGTCACTCGCCCCGTGTACCCCAAGGTGAACCACCACTTTTTCCGTCAGGACACGATCAACAAACCGGAGAAGCCTTACTTCTTCACCCGCTTCTTTGAACAAGAAGCCCGCAGCATGCACGGCGTATACACCGCCATGCAACACGCCCGAAAGAGAGGCAAGCTCGCTGACCCTGATTTACTCATCAGCCACCCTGCCTTCGGCAATATGGGCCTGATGCACGTGGAATTTCCAGAAGTGCCTAAAATTGGCTTCTTCGAACTCTTCTACGATCCTTACGAGAAAGTAAGCGACAAACGCCCTGAGTTCCCCGCCAACAAAGAAAACCGATTACGTGTACCCCTTCGTAACGCCACACAATTGGTAGAACTAGAATACTGCACCAAGGGCTACTCCCCCACACCGTTTCAAAAATCAACCTACCCCACCGCTTACCAAAACAAGCTGGATGTCTTGTTTGACGGCATCAATGTAGACTTGTACAAACCCGGCGAGGTCGCAGCAAATTCCGAGCTTAAACGCACGTGGCCCAAAGACGCCAAGATCATCACCTATGTCTCTCGTGGCCTAGAAGCAATGCGAGGCTTTGACCTCTTTATGGAAGCCGCTCACAAAATCTGCCAAGAGCGCGACGACGTCCACTTTGTGGTGGCAGGGAACCCTCGCACCCATTACGGTGGCGAATTAGGCGTAATTAAAGAAGCCTCGTTTAAAGAGCACGTACTCAACAAACACAACTTCGACTTAAATCGCTTCCACTTCCTTGACTGGATCTCTGAACCGGCCTTGGTCGATCTCTATCGCCTGAGTGATTGTCACTTCTACTGGACCGTCCCATTCACTTTGTCGTGGAGCTTCTTTCAGGCGATGGCCACAGGCGTCACGATGGTCGGTTCAAACACAGCACCGGTGCGTGATGTATTGCAACACAACGTCAATGGATTGATGGTAGAACCTCGTGATATCGATATGATGGTAGAGACCATGCTGGATGTCATCAGTAACCCAAGCAAGCACAAGCACTTGGGTGAAGTGGCACGTGATCAGATGGTTGAGAACTTCAGCTTTGATGTATGCCTTCCAAAGTTAGCTGATTTTTATATGAGCACACTAAATCAATCGCCAGTGACACCAGCCACAAAAGACCTCGTTTCAGTTTCCTAAGCGATTGGCTTATTTATGGCTTGGTTGCACTCACAAGTACTTCTGGCGTAAGTAAGCCTGCTTCAAACAGCAGTTGCAGTTGCGTGCGGTTGTATTCGGCCACGGTTTGAATGTACTCCGTTCGTGCGTTTGCCAGTCGTGCTTCTTGCTGAACGATTTCCAAGCTAATCCCCACACCGGCATCCACTCTGTCTTTAGCCAGTTGCATGGTTTTCTCTTCCACACTTACTTGTTCCGCCAACACAGTCAGTCGCCCTTTTTGATATTTAAAATCATAGTAAGCTCTGGCAAGTGCTTTTCGAATCGTACTCAACTGCTTTTCCCGTTCAGCAATAGCCTGCTCCATTTCACCCTTGGCTTGCTGAATACTACCAATCAAATTCACACCCAAGTTCTGCAGGAGATCGGTAGAAAAAGTAATACCACCTTGGCGTACATTACGAAGATTATTCATACTGGGTCCCACACCGCCCATATAGCCACTAACGGAAACCGTCGGCATAATTTGGGAGAAGGTACTTCGGTAAAAAGCTTTAGCCGCTTTGATTTCATAGGTGAGACGTCGTAAGTCGGAGCGGTTCGTTTGAGCCTGTGTCTCCCACTCTGCGAGCTCCTGAGTGTTATTAATAAACGTAAGGGGTACAAGGTCACCATCTTGAGGTACGACCGCATAGTACATCGGGTAGTTCAGGCTAGCGAGTATGGTTACCTTCGATAATGATTCTTGATTGAGTACCCGTTGGTATTCATTTTCTCTATCAAGAAGCGATGCCTTCGCCTGAAGAACATCATATTCCATGCCAAACCCTTCGTCCAAACGATCTTGGTGGTAATCAACCAACTTACTGGCTTCTTTCTTAGACAGTTCAGCTTGTTCGATTAATGCTCGGTCACGCAAAATATCAAAATATTCAGACGTCACCTGTAACATCGTTTCCTGAAAGGTTTGATCGTAAGTCAATCGGCTACTCTTTAATAAGTGCTTACGCGCCATAATTCGAAATATGGTTTGCCCACCGGTCTGGACTTCATAGTTAGCAAAAGCACGAGGGTAGAGGGTTGTTCTGTTAACAGACACGGGTTGCTGTTGAACAAAAATCTGACCACCTTCAACACGCTCGGCAAAATGCTGTGCTGAAATAGAGGGGAGCAGTTCACTGGCTGTACTGATTAATGTACCCTTTGAACGCTTAATACCAGCCCGACTCAATGCCATATCAGGGTGCCGGTGTTCAATCAATTCAGGAATGGACTCAAGGCTGACAGGAATCACAGTTAGGTCTAACACCTCAGTATTATCCTCTGAATACACAGGCGAAATGATGATGACAAAACACATCAGAACAAGTATTAATCGTGTAGGCAATACTATCATCATTAATACTTTGAGGGATCCCTAAACGCCTTATCCAATTGTTTCTGAATTGGTTCCGTGAAGAAGCTAATGATATTCTTGTGTCGTGTAATAAGCTGTGCATTCACCGTCATCCCCGAACGCAACGGAAAGTCCTTACCCTCTTTCTTCATGATAGTTCGGTCAGGCTCGATACGAACCAAGTAAAAGGGAAACCCTGTTTGCGGATCTAAAATCGTTGAAGGGGAAATGCTTTTAATATGACCTTGCAGCTTACCAAATTGCTGATACGGAAATGCATCGATTTGAAGCAATGCTTCCTGATCAATAAAGAGGTAGGATAAATCCATATTCGATACTTTGACTTCGGCAACAAGCTCCGCATTCTCAGGCACAATAGAAAGTAGTGGCGTACCCGTATTGACATACTCCCCTTCACCATTGACTTCAAGACCGTGAACAAAACCATCAATCGGGGCTTTGATGTGCTGATACGCGATGGATAAATCAACCTTATCCAACTCGCTCTGCTGCGTACTCAATTGCCGTTGGAGTTCTGTCATCTTATCTAGGAGCAATTGATGGTATTCACCACGAATCGTCGTAGGTTGTGATTGTGCCTGAAGTCGATCGTACTGACGTGCCTGCACTTCTTCTTCAAGGGCTGCGACATTGCCTTCTCGCTCAAGCAACTGCTGACGGTACTGCTCAAATTCAGTTTTGGGCAAACCGCCCTTCTCGTAAAGGCGCTCATATTTTTCAAACATCGCTTTAGTAGACTGAAACAAAGTGTTAGCCTGAGTTAAGCGTGCCTGAGATTCATTATGTAAGTGTTCCGACTTATCAATTTCCATACGCGCACTCGCCAATCGTGAGCGCATCGTTTCTTGAGCCGACTGAAGCCATGCCCACTGTGTATGACCAAAATGCGATGATGACAAGCCGGATACCGATTGATTATTCAACGCCGCTTCTAAGACCATCAACTGTTCTTCAATATATTGAACTTGCTCAGAAGCCCCTGCTTTTTCAACCGTTGCGTAATCTGGGTCCAACTCAATTAAGATATCGCCTTTTTTAACAGACTGCCCTTCTTTAACCTGAAAGGAAATAATTTGACCATTGATTGGTGACATCACTCGGCGTAAGTGACCCGCTGGTACCATCTCACCCACACCCGGTACAGATTCTTCCAACTCACTGGTAAACGACCAGACCATCACAATGCCAACAAACAAGAATAAAACCGAAAAGATACCAAAACTCATCAACAATCGACGTTGACGCTTTGGATGAAAGGAACTCACCTTCTTCTGTATTCTTTGTAGGAAATTCACTATGAATTCCCCCGTTGAATCATTGCCGGCTGGTGGTACAACGCATAGTAACCTTGTTGCTGTGTCAGCGTTTTAAAATTTCCTTCTTCAACAATCTGGCCCTTATCCAAGACCAAAATACGATCCGCACGTTGATGTACCGGCAAGAAATCCGTCACCATAATCAAGGTCTTGTGTTTGTATTTCTCAAAGAGCCGGCTATAAATAATAGCCTTTGAACTCGGATCAATCTGAGCCAAGGCTTCATCCAGAATCAATATGTGAGGTTGTTGCAATAACACGCGCGACAATGCAACGCTTGCAGCTTGCCCACCAGAAAGGTTACTTCCCATAGGATTCACCGGGGTCTCTAAACCCATTTGAGAATGGGCCAAGTAATGGTCTAGGCCAACAAAGCTGGCCGCATCTAATAGTTGTTGCTTTTTGGCATACGGGCTACTCAAGGCAATATTATCAGCCAACGTCCCGGCAAACAAAGCAGGCTTCTGAACGGCTACACCAATATGGGAGCGTAAAAAGCCACCGTCAAAATCTTTGAGGTTGTATTTATCTAACGTGATATAGCCCTGATTAGGGCTAAACAGTTTTTGAATCAAACGTATGAGCGTTGTTTTACCAGCCCCACTTTGACCCGTAATAATAACCTTTTCACCATCAGCGATACTGAGGTTAATATTATTGAGGATCCAGTCTTGACTCTCCTCATATTTGAATTTCACACCGTGAAAGGCAATACTTCCATTGAGTTTTTCTGGGCGGATACCTTCATCTGTGGTTTCCTGCAGTGCCTCTTGATGTGTGACATTGCTCTGTCCTTCTTGAAACAACGTCTGCATTTCACGCAATGTACCCAATGACTCTTGGAACTTACTGAGATTCACAAACAGTTTTTGAACCACACCCATCACGTGCTTGCTCAACATGTTAATGGCAATGTACACACCAAAACTAATCTCACCCGACAGTACAAACTTAGCACCAAAGTATAACGTCACCAAGCTACCCAGTTGTGCAATAAAGCCTTGCATATTACCACTGTTGGTTTGGTCATAGCGAGAACGAAAGCCCTCTTGATGCGATTGGTCAATGAGTGAAGCAATCTTGTTCCGGAGTTGTGTGTCCGCATTCGCTGCTTTTAAGGTCTCAGCGTTCTCAATCAATTCAGACAGCTTCAAGCGGTAAACACGTTGTGATTTTTGAGAAGACAACGCACGTTCTTTCACTCGGGGAGCCACCCAGAACGACAACACAGCAATCGGGATAATCGCCGCCAAGGCAATGGCAGCCAATTGAAAATGCAGCAGCATTAACAGGATAACAATCAGTACCGAAAAGACCACGTCCAACGACGACACCAACATCATCGATGTCACCGCTTCATTGACACGCGGCATTTCTGAAAACTTATCCGTATACCCCCGAGCTGCCTTACCCGTAAATCCTGAAAGAGGCAATAAAGCCAATTGTTTTAGAAAAGCTTGTAATGTCAGCTTATCAACCATTTCCATTTGATTAGCCAGCACAAACGCACGGAGTTGCTTCACCAGAAAGTCGGTACCCAGTACAATCGCCATACCCAACGCCAGAACATTCAACGTATCGAGATTCTGACGACCGAAAACCCGATCGAAAATAACCATGTACAACACCGGCATACCAATAGCGAATAGCTGCACCATTAATGATGCCATCACCATTTGCCCGGTAATAAACCAATTCTCTTTAAACAGTTGTTGATACCACTTTAAAGAAAAGACCGTAATCACCGATTGTTCATTAGCCATCTTATTAAAATGAAGAACGCGTACCGTGGGGTTATCTGACCAGTCATCAGGAATAAATCGAACTTCAGCCCCCTTATCTTCAAACACAAGGGTATTCCCTTGAACCGATTTTACAAAGCGAGGTGGCTCAGTACCGTATTGCAAGACAAGAGGGAAGTCTTCATGGAAAATGGTATTCCACGAGACCACTTTTTCCTGCACCACAAACCCATAGTATTCAAGAATTTTGTGAAGGCGGCTAAAGTCATTGATATCATCAGGCAAGCTTTCTAATGGGTGGCCAGCAGCCTCCCCTGTGTGATGCAATGCCAAGAAAAGACATTGTTTTGCTTGCTGCCTGAATTCAGCACTCATAAATAACAAGATACCTATATATAAGGTAACGTTAACTCACGTTAAACGTTCGCCTCTTCTTTTACAGCTAATGATAAACCGCCCATCTTTAATTGGCGATCCACCCACTGCTCAAACAAACGCTCTCGCATCTGCTGTTTAACTTGTGGGTTAATACTAAATGGCAACACCTTTTCCACTCGGATCAAGACATATTGCTTTTCATCGAGGGTAAACGGTTCACTAAAGTCACCGGCACTCATCTTACGCAAGCGTTGACGAAGCTCTGGGTTCAGTGATTCATAGGTTCGAGGACCCACAACACCACCATTAGGTGCTTCAGGACCAACCGAATGCTCTTTAGCAAGCTCGTTAAAGCGACTACTGTCTTTTTTCAACTCAGCATAAAGCTCTTCAGCCTTGTCCTTAGTTTCAACCCGAATCATGGCAAAAACCAGTTGATCATTTGCAGACTTCACCTTTAAGAACTCTTGCTTCAACGCTTCTTCTGGCACCGTCACTTCTTTTAAACGATTAAGTTGACCACCTAGGCTTAAGTTCTTGAGCAATTGCTCTTGGGTTAAGTTCTGCTTTTTAAGCCAGCTTTCAAACGCTTCATCTGAAGACAGTTTCATCTGTGCTTTCAGGTTACTCAGAATATTCTCACGTTGCTCTTCATTAGGAGGTTCAATATCAAACTCTCTCATACACTTATTAATAAGGAGAGTCTTACCAATTTCACGTACCAACGGCTGTACAGGCAACCCTGTATTCTGCATACGCTGTACGGCCTCGTCCAAGGTAAACTTCTCTTGCCAAAGCGATAATTCAAACATTTATACTATCCTCTTCGAAAAACACGGTAATTACTTAGCTCACCGTATTAATCTACTGTAAACAGACGGCCATTAACAGACTTTGTAAATATAGCTTAAATGAATAAACAATTTACAGTATGTTCAATCTGAAAGACCTATTTTCGATGAAGAGTTTGCCACGTCTCAGCCAGAATCAATGCATTTTTGATTTCGAGCTCAGACATCTCTGCACCAATCCGATCTCGTGCTTTAATCAAGTCAGGCTTTTGTTGAGCCGCCAAATGAAGCCACTTATAAGCTTCAACACGATCCTGGTCAACGCCAGAGCCACTCGCATAAAAAAGACCGACTAAATACTTGCCTCCTGAATCACCTCGTTCTGCTGAACCGAGCACCATATTAAAGGTATCCGAGTTAATTATTGCTGATTCTTTCTCTTCAGCATCCATAGATTCTAAGTAGTCCTGAGCATCTTCTGCGCCTAAACTGACTGCTCTCTCAAACCATTGCCTTGCAGTGTCTTCATCTTGAGCAACACCTTTGCCTCGCCAATACATCCATCCCAAATATATTTGAGCCGATGCATGATCTCTATCAGAGGCATTATGCAACCAGTGAGCTGCTTTTTCAAAATCTCGTTCTCCACCCTCACCATCAAACAATAGCTTACCCAGATTGTATTGAGCTTTCGAGTAATTTTGTTTAGCTGATTTTTCGTACCACTCTAATGCCTTCTCAATATCTAGCTCTCCACCCTCACCTAGATGATACATCGATGCTATATTGTATTGGGCAATTTTATCACCCTGATTTGCTGCTTTAAGATAGTACTCTCTTGCTTTAACATAATTTTTTTCTGTGCCTTCTCCTTTATAATACTGCGTGCCAACATTATTTGTTGCCTGGGTTAGCCCACGAATAGAGGCTTTATTAAACCAATACAATGCCTTTTTATAATCAAGGTATTCGGGATTAAGGTAATAAATATTACCCAAATTATAAGGCGCCGTCTTATCTCCAAGATCAGCACACTTTTCATACCAATAAATAGCTTTCTCTAAATCTTGTTTGCCCGATTCTTCTGAAGCATATATATAACCCAAGTAAAAGAGACCGTTCAAATCATCCTGCTCAGCAGCCTGCTCAAACCAATAAATAGCCTGCTCCATATCCTTAGGCGCTTCATGACCCGTAAAATAAATTTCACCCAGCCTTGCTTGTGCAACAGCGTCCCCTTTTTTAGCTAGTTTAGTCTGTTGCTTAATCAAATCCTTCGAGCTGATAGGAGCATTAGAACAACCACTAAAAACAAGAGCAAAAGTACAAACAGCGACAAGACAAACACTTAGTATTTTATTCATAGAGGTACCCACATAAACATCAATAGTGTCTTTATTATATCAATGACTTGAGACCCGTAAAAATGTTAGCTAACTATTTCTCAATGAGTGACTTAGGCAAAGGAAGCATATCTATATAACCTTGCTTATGACTCCATATAATAAAGTGTGTAAAGACACGCGTTGTCTTTTTAATGGTGGGTAATGCTCTTTCTTTACCGTTGGGTAGCTTTAATAGCTCGTCTGATTTTAAAAACTTGCCCACCTTAAGTAATTGAATTTGATCCATGGGCGTATCATCACCAAAGAAGCGTCGAACCTGTTCAAGGTCTTTTCCATAGGTGTAGAGGGTACGCTCCTTTAACCCTTCTTCTTTTAGGTGTGTCAGATAGTTCACGCTTGCTGTTTTCATATCCATTTCTTGTTCTCCTTGGTTAGTTATCTACGATTGCTTTTCAGCAACAGCTGTATAACACCGTACAAGAGAATAAATAGCCAGTGAACTCGGTCATATGTGTTGAAGTGTGTTTGATTTGAATCTAAAAAAGCACTGCAAATACTTTTTTTAATGTTGACAATACAAGCATTCAAAAACCAGTAAACACTAATTAGTAGAGG
>CAYGPY010000001.1:0-16422 GCA_964351765.1 uncultured Vampirovibrionales bacterium | reverse complement strand
AGGCTTTACAGGACATTTTAGTTTTTTATAAAAAATATCTCAAAAAAGTTTTTCACTTTTTTGGGGCAAATTCCGTACAAATGAAACTAAATTTAGTAAGCTAGATATATAGATTATAAAAACAACTAATTTGAAGTTGTATCCATTTTGATAATAAAGAGGTATACAGAGTGCATAAAATAAAATATATTGATGGGCTTCCATCCTACTTTGGTGGGAAGCGTAAGCTTGCTAGCTGGATTTTTGACAGCCTCACCAAGCATGTTCCCAAACAGGAGTGGCAGTCACTCGGCTTTTTAGATGCATTTTCTGGTGGAGGTTCGATGAGTCTCAGTGCTAAGTTACTTGGTTTTGATAAGGTGATGACTAATGACAAATCGTATCGGTCATACTTGATTAATACAGGGTTGATTCATAATCAGTACCAGAAGCTGCCCATTGAAACGGCCTATAAAATGGTGCTTCACCGTTCTGCTGAAAAGAGCTTTGTTCGTGAACAGTTTGCTGGGTCTGTATTTGATACCTATCGCTCCACACACTTTGATGAAGCATTAGATTATATTCAGCATGTTGATGACCCTGTCACACAAGCACAGCTGAAGCTGCTTCTCTGGCGAGAGGTAAGTCGCTCGGTTGTTTTTGGGACATCCATAGGTTCTAGCAATCGACCGTACGCTGAAGCACTTGATGGAAAACGAAATTATGCAAGTTTGCCTGAGAAACGCTTACGCGATAAATCTTTTGCTAAGTTACTCTCTCCGTGTTGGTCATCGATTGATCGTGATGTTGAGAGCTTAAACAACAGCATTTTTCCAGCCAATGGTCGTATTCGAATGTATCAAGAAGATGTCTTTGAGCTTCTACCCAAAATCACTACCGATATTCTCTATGCCGACCCACCCTATGGCTGTACCTTTGGTTATGAGAATGCCATTCAAGTTTTAGATGCAGTTCTATTGGGTTCGCTACCAGAGCCTGAGGCATCTTCAGTGTTCTCCTCGTCTTTGAATGCGCTATCTCAACTGTTTGATCTTGCTCATCATATTCCGGTTTGGGTGCTCTCGTATAACGACAAGTTAACGAGTCTCGATGAGCTAGTTACATTGATTCAAGCTGTTGACCCTAGTCGAAACGTAATGGGGTATAGCAAAGCGTACAAACATTTATCTCATGTCGCTAAACGCGACAATAACGAATTATTAGTCATAGCAAGTAAGTAGAAAAGGAATTTTAGAATGAAAACAATACCGATTAATTTAATCCACGACAACCCCCTGTCAGCTAACCGAATGGATGACGAGCGCTTTGAAAAGCTCAAAAGGAATATCGAATTTAATAACAAAAAAATACCAGCCTTACTCGTCAAGCCAGATCCTAAGCAAGAAGGTCAGTACATCATTATCGATAGGCACTACCGAAAAAAAGCAGCGATTGCTTTAGGTTTAACTGAATTGCCGTGTGAAGTCTGGAAGGTCGATCCTGCTGACCAGAAACGATTGTTACTCACCATGAACCAGCTTCGTGGTGAAGACCATCCACTAAAGCGTGCTGAACTCGTTCAATCCTTACTTGATGTGATTCAGAAAGATAAGTTGGCTTTAGTGTTGCCTGAAAGTAGTCACGAAATCGATAACTTGTTGCGTCTATTAAAAGAGGACGAGGAGTCTTTAATGAAGCTAGTTCAAACCCAGCTAGATGAGGATGCAAAGAGATTGCCTGTGATGTTCTCGTTTGTTGTAAGCCACGCCGAAGCAACGTTAATTCAAGAGGTTTTGGATGGACTGAATTCCTCTGATCATAATCAAGCATTCGTTAAGATCTGCGAGCGATATCAGACGATAGAACAAAAAGTACCATTAAAAGATACGAAAAATGAGCTTGATAACGATTCAATGAAAGACGATGCAAATGAGCTCACGGTCTAGTAAATTTGAACATGCGGATCGGGTGCAAGCTGTTTATCGATTGAAGCTGATGGGAACGCCAAGTTGTATCGTTATTCAAACGATAATAAAGCAGTATGGGGTTTCTGAGAGAACAGTAAAGCGTGATATTCGAGATGCTAAAGCTCTTATGGTTGATGAATCAAAGCGCCTTCAGGCTGAAGACCATCTAGCCCTATTGCGGCAAGAAGATTTATATCAGAAAGCGTATCACGATAAAAACTGGAAGCTATGTAATAGCATTAATGAACAACAGCAAAAAATGAGGGTGGTGGTGAATGGACAAAAGAATACCAGGAAATCCGAACGTAATCAGAAAAATATACCAGATGCCTTGGCAGACTTTTATAACGAGATTGAAGACAAAGCAGAAAACATTAAGCAATCTGAAGGATAGTGATAACAGCTCTAAGAAACTTTTAGCCCAACATAGAGGGCTGTACGATTTGGAATGGTTTGCTAAAAGGTTTTTCCCTTCTTATTGTGACGCAGCATTTAGTCAAATGCATGAGAAATTGTTTGAGTATTATCCCAACCAAGAGCGAGCCAAAAAAGTGGTGATTGCGGCTCCACGCGGCCATGCTAAAACGACCATTATGCTTACAATTCAGGCTTTGCATGCGATTTGCTATGGGTATGAACCGTTTATTGTGATTGTAGCTCAGTGCAAAAAGGAAGCTGAAAGTCGTGTTAAACAGATTTTGTATGAATTACGTCATAATGAGGCGATTATTGAAACGTTTGGGCATCTGGCACCGGCTCTTGGTAAGGGTGGAAATACAAACTTTACAACAACGAATAATGTTATGGTAAAGGCTGTATCACGAGGCCAAAGTATTCGTGGATTGAACCATCGAGGTAATCGACCTTCGATGATTATACTGGATGATGTGGAAACCTTAGAGGGGGTTCAGAATCCTGAACAGCGTGAGAAAACACAGGAGTGGTTTGATAAGGATGTGATGTCGGTTGGTCAAATTGATGGGAGTAGTAACTTTATTGTTATTGGTACTTGCCTTCATCAGGAGTCATTGATTTCAACACTGTTGACTAAGTCAGATTGGAAAAGAGAACGTTATCAAGCTGTCTTAACGTGGTCAACGAATAAATCAGGATGGAGTAAATGGAAGTCGATTTTCACAGACTTGAGACGCTCAAATCCAAAAGAGGATGCACATCAGTATTATCTTGATCATCAAGATAGGTTATTGCAAGGTACTTCCGTATTGTGGGAAGAGGTAGAACCTTACGAAAAATTGATGATTGAATTGGTTTCGATTGGAAAAAAAGCATTTTACTCTGAAAAACAAAACATTCCATTTGATCCGTCAGAACAGTTGTTTAATATGCCTAAAGCCAAACGGTTCACCTATGATATTGTGACTGGTGATATTCAATGGAAGGGTAGTGAGCATTCAATTAATCGTGACGATTTACATACTGTGATTGCGTTTCATGATCCAGCAGCAGGAGAAGATACAGGGGATTATGCAGCTATTGTAGTTGTGGGTAAAGATGCTGATAATTATTACTATGTTTTGGATGCCAGTGTGAAAAAGCACAAGGTGGACCAACAGATAGAGGCGGCATATGAATTTCACAAGAAGTGGGGATTAAATTTTTTACATATTGAAGGTAATGGTTTTCAAGGTACATTATTGGATAGTTATAACAAACGTTTTGAAGATTCACCGAGTAAGCCTATTATCAAAGCACCGAATAGTCGTGGAAATAAGGAGCAACGGATTGCGTCATTACAGCCTCATATTGAGAATGGTCATTTGTTGTTTAATACATCATTACCAGACGAATTCATTCGTCAATTGAGCCATTTCCCAACAGACACCTATGACGATGGGCCTGATGCACTACATGGTGCTGTTAATTATTTATCTAATAAAACTGATCTGCGTCAGCGTCGAGAAACGGATCGAACACGAGTGCGTCCTCAAGGCGATCCAAGGCAGACACATCCCAATCGTACAAACCCGCCACGTCGAAACCCATATCGTCAGCGTTAGATACAGAAATAACACACTAGGCCTTTACTCATTGCCCTTTGCAGGGGTTATTGGTAAGTTAGTAGGGTTACCTGAATAAGGTGGCCGGGTCTTCAAAAACCCGCATGAAGTGGTCAGCATCTGACCAAAACAGATGCCGTCATTCCAGTTTCACTGGGTGGCGGCATTATGTCCAAGCCGTAAGGCTAAAAATGCCGCGGTCGTCTTCATGCGACTTTTGAACACCCAGTGCCCCTTCGGGGGTACTGTTTTACTGTGTAACTGGGAGTCGAACTATGAATGATACTAATCCAAACGATCGTAAGCATATAATTAACAAAAATATAGAAATAGAATTACCTGGATGGACTATCTACGGTTTTCTCGGTTTTTTGTTTGTCATATTTATTGTCATAATAGTGACTACCGAACCCCCAACAACGACGACACAAAAGAACGTCGAAGCACCCCAAGGATCCGTTACTGCTCATGAGCAAAACGCACTTTCAAAAGTAGCCGGGAGTGAGACACCAAATACTCAAGAATTAGTAACACCCCAAGACTACCTTGACGGGAACCCTACTGTAGAATCAGCTCAAGACACTACCATTGATACAGCGGTACAAACTGAAGATAGTGAGATACGACAAGCTGCACTTAAGACTTACAATGAACTATTAAAACTTGAAAAACTCTTAGTCATTGGGATTAGAACACAAGATGCAGCCGGACTGAAGAACGAGGTTCATTATCCTCTTTTACGAATGCTTGGTGATTGGCCCGAGGAAGTAAATGACAGCACACGACGTTACTCAGCATGCTACGGTGCTATTTCAAAACTAGATTGTATGTACTCGGCTCTACGTGAAACTTCAGGTATAAAAAGAACTAAAAAATTCGAAAAGTGCGAAGCCTACTATCACGAAGACATGAGTGATTGTGCAAAGGCACTTGATATACAGTAATAACAGTAACTTACGTTACAGTACTTCCTTAAGCTCGCTCCACTTTGTTGTATAGCGTGGGCTTAAGTTGTTCTGTTTCATACGCCATCGTTTTCCTAAGCCTTCGGCTGCTATCTTTAAACTGCCTGTTCCCATAGTGCTATTGATAGAATCAAATGTCGCCATTAAAGAATCCATTTTTTCACGATCTTTCATGTCAAACAGATCACGCTGAACTTCAGACTCAGGTACCAAGTCCAATAACACAACACCCGTTTTATAGTAATTAAAGCCTTTCTGGTAAATTTTCTGAAGGGCTTTCTTTGCTGCAGTGATCACCTCTTGCGTTGAACTTGTGGGTACTGCCAACTCAACATTAGTACTTTGTGCATCCTGAGCATCACCTTGCCGGTGACGACTCGTTCGAATAAAGACGTGCACTACGGAAGTTACAAGCTGCTCTTCTCTTAAGCGCTCTGAAGCACGAGCAGCATAACTCGAAATAGCTTCTTCTATCTGCCTGTAATTATTTGTTGTTTTAGCAAAAGTACGTGTACAAGCAATGGTTTTATTGGGCTTAGATTCTAACTTCAATGGATGACAACACACGCCTCTTAATTCCAGTACAGTCCGCATAAGACAAACACCGAACGTTTTGATAATCCATTGATCATCAGCATCGCGTAATTTTAAAGCCGTATCAATTCCTTTTGCTTTTAACTTTTTACCCATACGCCGACCAACACCCCACACATCATCCACAGCCAAACGCTCTAAAGCCAAGACTTGGTACCGAGACTGTGTTAAATCCAACACACCTTGTGCCTTTATCGATTTCTTCGCCAGTTCAGCAGCCACCTTGGCAAGTGTCTTCGTTTCAGCAATACCAATAGACGTTGGAATACCCGTCCATTGCTTAATCGTATCCTTCATAAGTCGTCCATAGGTATCAAGGTTTTGATTTTCAAACCCAGACAGATCAATAAAAGCTTCATCAATGGAATAAATCTCAACGTTTGGACTAAAGCTCGATAGTATCGACATCACACGGTCAGAGAAGCTCCCATACAACGAGAAATTTCCTGAAAACACCCTAACATTGTGTTGTTCAATAATGTGACGAATTTTAAAAAACGGAGCTCCCATACCAATGCCCAATGCCTTGGCCTCATTACTGCGGGCAATCGCGCAACCGTCATTATTAGACAAGACGATCACAGGTCTATTTTCTAATGAAGGATCAAACACACGCTCACAAGAAACGAAAAAATTATTACAATCTACCAGAGCAATGGTTTGTTTAGAGGGCGTGAATGACATGGGTAACCACTCCCCACGTTGAAAACCCCATTGCTTCAGTGATTTCCAATGGTGGGTAATTTTTATTCTCTGAAACGAGCCAGTGTTTTTGCTTCCATAGACGAAAGCGCTTAACCATTAACTCGCCATTTACAACCGCCAAAATAACCTTTCTATCCTCAGGCTGTAGCGAACGATCGACAACCAACAAATCACCTGAATAAATCCCTGCACCCACCATCGAGTCCCCACTGGCTCTTACAAAAAAGGTAGCAGCGGGATGTTTCACTAAGTAAGAATGGAGGTTAAGCGGTGTTTCGGTAAAATCGTTTGCAGGCGAAGGAAACCCTGCCTGTACAGCGGGTTCAAAATACGGCAAATTAATCTCAAACAAAGCCATCTGAGATCCTTCCTTACGTCATTGGGTGAAATAGTGTTATTTTATTATATCGAACATATTTTCGATAGTCTAGTCTTTCTTATCAAGACGTAACCCACCTTCAAGACCATGCCCGCATGGCCTGAATCATTTCATCTTCAGTCGTCTTGCAGTAGGAACGTGTGGTTTTAATATCAGCATGCCCACAGGCCATCTGAAGCATAACCAGTGATCTGCCTTTATTTGCATTAAGGGTCACAAAAGCACGACGAAGCATGTGAGGACTCAAGTGGACACCCGCCTTCTGTCCTATTCGTCTAAAGCGGTTTAACAAGCCGTCACGGGTCATTCGATTCCCATTCTTATCAATCCAAAAGTGTGACGCTGGGGAAACATTACCTCTACTTGCTAGGTAACCGACTAGTTCCGTACTAAGTTCGTTACTAATACCCACACGCCTTTTTTTACCACCCTTACCACACTGAACGGTCACAATACCTTGTTCCAGATCAAGATCTTCAATATTCAAAGAGCACAGCTCACTGGCTCTAAGTCCCGTTGCAACAAGAAAGTTTATAATTAACCGTTGGTAGCTATTGTGGGCAGAGTCGAGCAACGTTGTAAGCTGCTTTTCGTTAATGACACTTTGCTTGGGTGGTCTGTGACGCTTTGGTTTGATTTCTTTGGCTTGCTCCAAAAAACTCTCAGGTAAGCTATGATATCGAATCAAGAATTTAGCAAAGCAAACAATCGCCTTATAGTACTTATCGCGCCTGCCAAACATATGGGCTGGTGTGGCCTGCAGTTCAACACGAAAGCTATCTATGGATAATTCATCGTGATTCTTTAATAAGTCGTCGACATACCGCGCATAGTTGGCCACGGTGTCCGTACTAAAAGCACGGCCTGTTAATGTGCCTTGGGCCATCTCCGTCTTCCAGTCATTCACTGCCGTTTTGTGAATAGAGTACCTAGCAGGAATACTCTGCTTATCATCCGTCAATTCAACCAGAAGCTCCTTCAGCATTTCAATTTTGTGATTTGAACTCATACTACCTCCAATACGTTAGGGGTGCTTACGAGTTAATTCATCACTCTGAAGTAGAGTAAAAGCAAGTAGTATTTCAGGAATTACCAGCTTATAGAGAAGAGTACGTAAGAAGTCGATAGCTTTTAAGTTCAACTACAAAGAAGGCCTGCAAATCCGATAAAGTCTTTTGACTACAATTAGCAAGGTAAGTAAGAATAAAATCGAAGTATAGACGATAAGAGCCTCCAAAAAAAAGGAAAAACAAAGTTTGATATAATGACCTATTATCTCTGAGTTGTTAAAAAACTTACTTACTAGCCTTTCAAATAAGTTTTTTACATTTCTGGGTAGTGGTTGCTTTATAATTTCATATATAAACAGTTGTGAAATGGCAATAATAGACAATACAATAGAAAACGATGCATTACTGTATGTCTCTTTAACAAGCTGTTGAGAGTCTGTTTCCTTAGTTTCAATAAAACGCCTGAATTCAGTTTGAAGAACGATTATAAAACTAAATAATAGTCCACAGAAAATAGAATAAAAAGTAGTCAGAATAGTAGACAGTTCAGAAGATAAAGATTCAAAAACAAAAAGAACTATAGCTGTAGGTATAACAGGCCACAAAAAATATTCAAAAACTTCAATAATGTTTATTTTGTTATCTCGATAAACATGAAAAGTTTTAAGATGGTCCATAATAATATTATTAAAAGAAATCCTCTCAAACAACATAGTTTGAATCCGTCATAAGATCTTTATATAAAGACTTGCATTGTTTTTTAATACTTTTCAGTACAGGGTTACCATCTTTATACTGTACATTCTCTAATACAAAGTTAGGGTGAAAATTTTTATCTGGATTAGAAAGGCTAAATGTACGGGATTTACCATTAACATCCATACTCAAAATTAAATCATCAAACTCACCATCAACACCCTCTAAAGTTATGAAGTGACTATCCTCATTCTTCTTCGGTGTCTTTGCGCCTTTTCCTATAAGAGCTTGAAGATCTGAAAATCTAAAGGCAGGTACCAAGCTAGTAGTTTTTTCATTTAATTTCTGTCTTGGTTTTGGTATTTTAATTTCAGTTTTAGTTACTACTTTAAATTCTTTTTTGGGTTCTTTATCAGAGTTTTCATTCCATAGAGTCTGTTCATGTCTAACCATAGTTATTTTTTGAATATCACCCTTTTCCTTAAGCTGTGCAAAAACTTGCTCTGTAGAAAATGGTTTATGCTTCAAA
Source organism: uncultured Vampirovibrionales bacterium (assembly GCA_964351765.1). Taxonomy (GTDB): domain Bacteria; phylum Cyanobacteriota; class Vampirovibrionia; order Vampirovibrionales; family Vampirovibrionaceae; genus CAYGPY01. The sequence continues at coordinate 7,580 of CAYGPY010000001.1, read as the reverse complement.
ACAAAGTCAGTATATTTGTTTTGGAAAAAGCCATGAAAAGAAGTATAAAAAAGTCCTGATATTGAATGAATGCTTATTTTTTGTAAAAAGCATAAGCCAAATCGTTCTTTTTTTGGTATAGCCAACATGAAAAAATATGGACGATATTCAAAATGTTCAACTGTTCGATTAAAAACCTCAGAAGAAGCTGGGTGCTTATAAAGTGCCTCATACCCGTCAATTGCAACTTTTATAATTCCTGAGACATAAATTGAGTCACCACTATCTTCAACAATAGGATCTTCCTGAAATAATAAAAATTTATTTACCCTGTTAATATCATCTCTATTATTTAATCCATCAAGGATAACTTCTTTTGGTAACTTACGGATAAACTCCTGTAAAACCATACCAATATAAGTTTTCTTTTCATCCAAAGGATACTGTAAGGTCTTCTCATCAGATTCAGAACGTGGATGAAGAGAAATACGGTGAATTGTTACTGTTGTATCCATATTTATTAACTATGTTTTACCCTCGAAAAAAATATCAAAATGGTGGGCCTGGGGTGACTCGAACACCCGACCTCACCCTTATCAGGGGTGCGCTCTAACCAACTGAGCTACAGGCCCGTACAGATCGTTTGTACACAACTCAGTGTTGGCAACCAACACCCTTAATCACGTGTACTATTTAAGTGTTCACCACATTACCAAGAGCGACAGGCGAAGTCAATGCGTTTTGATCAAGACCTCGTGCCCCCACAACACCCACACTCGCAACCCTCATAAGTGCCCTGTTTTGTACCCCCTTGCATTAAAACGGCGGGTCGCTGTGACCCGCCAAAGTTGGTGTTTCCCCCTGACCAACTATATGAAATGCAATAGATGTTGTGTTGTTGTTAGTACTGTTGCTTAGCCCGATGACGGACTGGTGACTCACTCCAAAATTGTGTTTGTTAGCTATGTGACGAGTACCCTGCGGCCTGTCTATACGAAGGTCGCACCGGCGTCCATCAGGCGTCGCTTCAAATCAAAGTCTGCCTTCATCCGTTTTTGTGCGGCCTCTTGCATCAACATAGCGGCCTGAAACTGAACTTGCGCCTGAATGTTCTGCATCATAAATGTTTTTTCTTGCTGTTGTACCGAGAGAATATCACCCTGCGACATGTTTGCCGTAACGCCACCAGCCAAATCCATTATTTTTTGCTGGGCGCCAAACATGGTGTTTTGTGCGCTAAAGCGTGAGTTAATGGCCTGCATCTGGCTAATCATATTGGTAATCATCGTGTGTGTTCTCCCGGTGACAAATGGCAACCGCTATCATTACTGGTGCTCTGTTAATCACTTCCGCTCAAATCACTGCTCTGTTTAAACTATTTATTTGATAGCTAGTTTACATAATATATTATAGCTAATTTCAGGGGCTTCATGTTCAAATACGACAAAACGTAAACACAATTGTTTTTATAGTTTATTTTTTCAACTCAAAAAACAGAGGTCTCATTCTTACACTAAAGCCTCTGTTTTGTATAAAAGCAGCGTTGCATGTCTTACTTTCGGAAATTCGAAAACAAGACCACGCACGTGATCAAAGAACACCTGTTTTGAACGTTTTTGAGCCCTTTCTGACGTGTTTTAAAGCGTTTCTGATCACTTTTCTGGGGTGTTTTTTGGATTTTCCGAAGCAAGAGTAGTGCTTAATGTTATGTATAAACTAAACACCGTGGGGGATCATATCAAACAAAATCACCTCAGCCGAATCTGTTGTGGTGATAAATTCAAGCTCCGTACGATCAGACACAAGCTTTGATAACCCAATAGCGTCGCCACCCTTCAGCTCAACACCATTCAAACTAACCGATCCACTGACCACATGAGCATAGAGACCGCGCTGACCAGAAACAGTGTAAGCGTTGTTACAACTTGGTTCCAAGAGTATCGTCGAGACCGTAACGTCTTGTCGAATAGCAAACGCCTCACCCTGAGGTTTGGGTGAAATCAAGGTTTGCCACGTGTTTTTGAGGTTCACGTCAAGACTGGCTTTCTGCTGATACAGGGGTTCACCGCCTTTACTCTCAGGAAAAATCCAGATTTGAAGTAAGTGAGCCGGGGTATCCGACGACGCGTTTTTCTCGCTGTGCGTCACACCGGTACCCGCCGACATATACTGCACCTCGCCACGCTTGATGACACCGCCATGGCCGATGCTGTCATTGTGAGTGAGCTCGCCGGAAATCATGTAGGTAATGATTTCCATATTATGATGCGGGTGCGTGCCAAAGCCGGTGGCTGGGGCGATTACGTCTTCATTAATCACGCGCAGTTGACCAAAGCCTCGGTGATTGGGATCCACATACTCAGCAAATGAGAAGCTATGCTGGCTTTTCAGCCAGCCTGCATCCACCTTACCGCGTTCATCAGCAGGGCGATGGTAAACCGTTTTTGCAATCGTACTGAGTGCTTGGACGCTTTTGTTTTTAGTGGGTGTTGTGGTCATAGCAGGGCTCCCAAAGGCTATCGTTATGATGTATATCTTCATAACGTAGCACGTATCTTTAAGACGCTCGATTTCCTTAAGAATGATTTTCTTTTTTCTATCTTAATTTTATGTGTCTTATATAATAGTAAGCTTATACGGTGTAGCGGATGCTACCTTGATTAAAGGAACTGGAAAGTATGTCTCGTAAAGAAAAACTAATTGTTGGTTGGGAAGAATGGCTAAGCATGCCTGACCTGCATATCCCTGCCATCAAAGCCAAAGTCGATACCGGTGCCAAAACATCGGCGCTTCATGCTTTTGCGATTGAGCCCTATGGCAAGAAGAATAAGCGTGTTCGATTTTCGGTGCACCCCTTACCTGAGCGTCCTGATATTACCATTCAATGTTCAGCCCCTTTGGTGGATCAGCGTGAGGTCACCAGTAGCAACGGCGAGCGTGAGATGCGCTATGTTATTCAGACCACACTTCAGTTTGACGAGCATCATCATTGGCCGGTTGAAGTCACACTCACCAACCGCGAGACGATGTCCTATCGTATGTTGATTGGTCGCGAGGCGATGAAGTACCGCTTTAGTGTCGACCCCAATGCGTCGTTCTTAACCAACCCCTTATCCGAAGCTTCCTATGAAGATCATGTGCAAGAAGAGTTAAAGCCCCGTGTTTTAAAGATTGGGATTTTAAGTCGTGATGCAGAGAACTATAGTGTTGTGCGTCTTAAAGAATCGGCCGAACAACTCGGCCACACAGTACAAGTTATTAACACAGCACGATGCTACATGAACATTACGGCGAACAAACCTGCCGTGCATTTAGGTAGTGAATCACTCACTGACTTTGATGTGATCATTCCTCGTATTGGTACGGCTATGACCTCTTATGGCTTGGCGGTTATTCGTCAGTTTGAGTCAATGGGTGTGTTTTGTTTGGATCCGGCGGATGCGATTAGTCGCTCACGAGATAAGCTTTACGCTCAGCAACTCATCGCTCGCAGTGGGATTGATATGCCCGTAACGAGCTTTGCCAACTCGCCCAACGATACCAAAGAGCTGGTCAATATTGTAGGCTCGGTGCCTTTGGTGATTAAGCTCCTTGAAGGCACACAAGGCCGAGGCGTGGTGCTGGCTGAAACCCGTAAAGCGGCCGAATCGGTTGTGGATGCCTTTCGAGGGATTAAAGCTAATATCTTGGTGCAGGAGTATATTAAAGAAGCCGAAGGCTCTGATATTCAATGCTTTGTGGTGGGTAACAAAGTGGTTGGGGCGATGATGCGCACCTCTGAGTCTGGTGAGTTGCCCAGTGACGTCTATAAAGGCAGTAAGATTAAAAAGGTAAAACTCACCAAGGACGAACGCAAGATTGCCGTTCGGGCAGCGCGTGTGCTGGGATTGCGTGTGGCCACCGTGAACTTGGTGCGTTCGGAGCAAGGCCCCAAGGTACTCGAAGTCAATTCATCACCAAACCTTGAGGACGTTGAAAAAGCCACAGGTAAAGACATTGCTGAGCTCATTATCGAATTTATTGAAGGGCGTCTCATCCCAAAACCTAAAACAAAAAAAGTTAAATCTGAGATAGAGGAACCCGTCACTAAAAAGAAAGCACTCAAGGCGTAAGTCGTTTCCTATCTTAACCTTGCCTGTATGAATTCACCAATCTAGCTTATACTAGAGGTATGAGTGAAACGAAAAAAACACCGACTGACTCCTCACAAGAGAAGCTCCCTCTGTTTCCGTTACCCAACACGGTGCTGTTTCCTGATGAGTGTTTACCTCTGCATATTTTTGAAGCGAAATATCAGCAGTTACTAAAGGACATTGCCGAAACAGGCAACACCTTTGGCATTGTTTTTTACCGCAAAGACGATAAGAACGAGAACGTGCATTACTTGTCTCGTATTGGCACACGGGCCGAAATCACTGACTCTGAATCAATGGCAGACGGCAAATGTAATATTCTTGTGGTGGGCAAAAGCCGGTTTGAGATTGATACCGTAGACACCGAAACGCATCCCTATTTTAGTGCAACCACCAAGACCTATGAAGACAAAACGCAAAAAGAACTAGAGCAGTCCTCTTCCACTGATATCAACACTGATGACGATGATGATGACCAACTTGAAACCAAGCCTTCGGTACCCAGCTCACCCGATCGTTTGGAGTACCTGCTGAAAGAAATGATTCGTTTAAACGAAAAGATTGATACCGAAAACAATGTGGTGAGCGATGTCTCATTGACCGATGAAATTGAGTTTGACGACGAGAGTCCGATGTCATTTCAGGTAGGGCCGTATTTGGCTTGGGTGCCTGAGTTTCAACAATTACTGCTTGAGAGCCGAAGTGAGGATGAACGCATTGCCATGGCTTGTGGTTATATCGAAAAAGTAGCAGGACGTATGGCGATGGTCTCTCAAATTGAAAATGTGTTTACGGATACAACCAACGAGTAATACGATTAAATAGGTTGGAATTATGATTAAAGAGTATTTGAATACACCCATAGGCATTCCCTCAACCTTTAAACGCTTGGTAAAAAGCCGAAACCGGAAACAAGGCTTACCGCCCGGCGCTTTAGTGCACGTTGGTGGTGATGCCCAACATGATGTATCAGTATCGGTGATTGCCTATAACAAAAATGAAGTTGAAGAAACCAAGTTGAACTCGCTGAGTGAGTTGCCAAGCGAGTTTGACCCTAAAAAAGTGTATTGGATTAACGTGGATGGTGTGCATGATAAAACCACGTTAAAGACCCTTGGCGATCGTTTTGGCATTCACTATTTGGCGCTTGAAGACATTATGAACACCGATCACCGACCCAAATTAGAGTGGTATGACAACGATCTGTTTATGGTTTTAAAAATGGTGTACTACCCTGACAGCTTAGAACTTGAGGACACACCTAACACTAAAAAGAAAAATAAAATAGCGTCTAAAGATATTAAAGAAATTGTGATGGGGCAACCATTAATTAGTGAACAGGTGAGTTTGTACGTTAAAGACAACGTGGTAATGACCTTTCAGGAAGACCCCGATGATATTTTTATGGCGTTGCGCAAGCGCATTAGAAAAGGGACGGGTAAGGTACGGACGCGCAAGGCTGATTATTTGTTGTATGCCCTTGTAGATGCCGTAGTGGATGAGTATTACATGGTCCTTGAAACACTCGATAGTGGTGTTGAGGCGGTGGAGAATGATATTTTTACCGACAACGATACCGATACCCTGATGACAATCCAGTTTTTTAAACGAGAAATTTTGGTAGTACGTAAAGCAGTATGGCCGCTTCGAGATGTCGTTGATTCCTTAATCAAAAGCGATGTGGGTACGTTTGAAGCCGAGACCTTACTGTATATGCGAGACGTGTATGACCACCTTGTTCAGATGGCCGACATTGCAGACAGTTTTAGAGATATGGCTCGTGGCTTGCTCGACACATCCATGTCAGTACAAAGCCACAAGATGAACGAAGTAATGAAAGTACTGACGGTTATCTCCACCGTATTTATTCCCATCACCTTTATCGCCGGTGTTTACGGGATGAACTTTCAGAACATGCCAGAACTAGCCGTTAAATGGGCTTATCCTGCCGTGTGGGGGCTAATGCTCTCGGTTGGCTCAGGCATGATCTTGTACTTCCGTCGAAAGAATTGGTTTTAAACGCGCACGTGTACCTGTTTTGTTCGTTGTTATTTTGACAGCACATGTAAGATCACGCCTTCAAAACCATTTACAATAAACTGCACACCAATACATAAGAGCAAGAAGCCCATGATTCGGGTAAAGGCTTTTAATAGTGTGTTACCCAGCTTGGCCATTAAAGCGTTACTTACGTTGAGCGTGATAAAGCAAACCAGACTCACCACAAAAATGGCAGCCACAATCGCCACGTAGTGATACCAGGTGGTGGCCTCCGTGGTGAGACCAATAATAACAGCAATGGCACCGGGGCCACTCATAATAGGCATAGCCAGTGGGGAGAAGGCAATGTCTTCTTTTCCTTCGGCTTCTAAACGTTCTTCAGGCAGGAGCTTTTCTTTTTTGTTTAACATGCCATAGGCCGAGGTGATGATCATCAGTCCACCACCAATACGCAAGGCGTTAAAGGAAATACCAAATAGATTCAGAATTAGGCTACCCGAGATAAAAAAGAGCAGCAAAATAGCACACACATTGATGGCCGCACGTTGAGCAATTTTTGTTTGCTCCTTATGAGTAATATCTGCCGTAAGCGAGATAAACACGGGTGCAGCGATAAACGGGTTCACAATCGAAAAGATGGAAACCAAAGCACCGGTAAAGTAGATTAAAATATCAGCATTCAAAATGGCTGACGCAAATGACGTCGACATAACAAAGTGGCCTTATTATTGACTAGAGTGAAAAAGTAGCGTGATAAATACGAGAAGGAATGGGGCTGCTTTTAAATAGGTTTAATAAAAAATTTGCTAAAAGCAGGAAGAGAGCATCGTACTCCTTAGGCCAAATTTCGTCAACACCTAGGTTAACAATTGATTTACAAGTATTTTATGGCGCTTTCAGAAAACCTCATTATTCTATCTACACAGGGTTACTATGAGGAGCACACGATGCAAGAAAATACAACGGATGAAACGAAACACGATCTACATGAATCAACGAAAGATGACATGATTATAGCGTTCTTCTTTTTCAGCATACTTGCTATTGGGGCTTCGTCTTTATTGGTATTAGCAATAAACGAACTATACAAAACACACCTTAGTGCACATAAGCCCTATTACACATTTCAAAAGAACCAAAGCCCAGTCATGATTGAATCAAACTCAGGGACCACATGGCACCTACAACCCTGTAAAGAGAAAGCAGGCCGATGCTGGGTAAGAATAACCCGCCTTAATTAGAACATTGCAGCGAACTCTTGTTTGTTTTGGATGGCTTGCTCACGAAGCGATTCAAACTCAGCCATCTCCTCATCGCTAAGATCAGATTCGGCGACGAGTGCATCAATACGATCATTCAAATCATTAGCTTGATCGCTACCTTCGATCAAACCACCCTGAATTGACACTAAGGTAGAAATAATACCCGCGTTTTGATGGCCTTGAAACAGATTACTTAGCTGATAGT